>NZ_VOZT01000132.1:0-1725 GCF_013419625.1 Acinetobacter sp. YH12070
CGATTCCCGAAGGGCGCACTTAGCCATTGAATAAAATTCAATGGATGCGTTAGGGGCTTCACCCCTAAAACCCTGATAACACCAAAAATGAAAAATTAAAATTTTCCATTTTTGCCGTTTCCCAAAAAAACCGAACGAGTGTCTACGAGTGACGACCCCACCATAAAAATTCCAAAACCTTCCCTCCCTGATTACAAGCTCCCATAAAAATTCCAAACGGGAAAAACCGAGCAACGCGACGACCCGATTTTTGTTTCTCGAATGAGAAACGCGGAAGCGTGCATTACTGAAAAATCATCACGAATTAGCTAGGGGTAAAAAATCAAAAAAAGGCATCTGAAAAGAGGGCAAAAATGGGAATTTTTGAGGGTGTTTTTCCTTGTATTTATTATTAAGGGATAACTTCGATTTTGAAAATGTGGTTGTAGCCCTTGTGGGTTAAGGCTTTGAGGGGTATTTGACAGGTCAATAAAAAAGCCCGTATAGTTTGGACATCTGACCTTCCTAACTAACCGAGCTTTTCTATGTCTCAATCTTGCCATGATTCCGACCTTGGAATCAATTTTTTAACAGAAATTTCACCTCATGAAGTTTCTTGGGATGAGCATCGTTCTGATGCTGAGTCCGTTAAAATTCTCTATAACTACTCCGTTGAACTTTCAAAATATGCAGACCGAATTAACGGTTGTTCAGGCATTTTGAAATTTGGAGTTAATCCTGATCAGGGAAAATTAGTTCTCAAGCAAGCGTTTTTTTGCCGTGTCCGTCATTGCCCTGTGTGTCAGTGGCGCAGATCTCTACTCTGGAGGGCGGTTATGTTTCAGCAATTGCCAAATATTCAGGAACGTTTTCCTACCCATCGTTGGGTATTTCTAACCCTAACCGTGAAAAACCCACCTGTTACCGAATTGCGTGATACCTTGAAGCACATGAATGATTCATGGAAGCGACTGATTGAAACCAAGCGGTTTAAGTCAGGGGTAGCAGGTTTTATAAGAACAACCGAAGTCACCAGGGGGAATGATGGCGACATGATGGCACATCCGCACTTCCATGCCTTGTTGTTGGTTAAACCAAGTTATTTCAAAGGACAGGGATATATAAAACAGGGTGATTGGGTCGAAATGTGGTCGAAAGCTTTGCGAGCTGACTACTTGCCATCGGTGAACGTGAAAGCCGTTAAAGCTACTTTGGACGAAAAAGGACGTAAGCAACTCGATAAAGCAATCTGCGAAACGCTCAAATACAGCGTAAAACCGTCCGATTTGGCTTTAGAGCGTGATAAGGGTGCTTGGCTCCATGAGATGACCAAACAAGTCCATAAGATGCGTTTTATCGCAACAGGAGGCGTTTTAAAGGGGATTCTCAAGCCTGAAGATGAAATCACTACGGAAGAAATGATTTCGTCCTCTGAGGAGGTACAGGACGTTGGAGAAGCGAGAGTAGCGTTCCAGTTCAGACCTGAATACCGAAAATATGTTTATGCGCCCAAATATAACGAATACTGATTTCATAAACCCCACTTGATGGGGTTTTCATTTTTGAGTAGCAACGAAAGAATGCACGCTTACGCGTTTCTCCAAAACGACCCTAAAAACCGATTCCCGAAGGGCGCACTTAGCCATTGAATAAAATTCAATGGATGCGTTAGGGGCTTCACCCCTAAAACCCTGATAACACCAAAAATGAAAAATTAAAATTTTCCATTTTTGCCGTTTCCCAAAA
>NZ_VOZT01000133.1:0-1451 GCF_013419625.1 Acinetobacter sp. YH12070
GGCAAATTGTAGGTTTTATCTCAGGTTCAAATTTAAGATTTTAGCAGCACTCCAAACTCTACAATTTGCGTATAGTGGTAGCTAATCACTATATCAATCAAGATACAAGAAGCACTGCTTCGCAAGGTAACAAAAAATCTTTTGTTTACTTGATGGTGCGTCCATGTATCACAAGTGAACGGCGACATCCATGTCGCCTACCATCTAAAACAATGCTCTGTGACTAGTTCTGTTTTTTATGAAATCGAGCAAATCAGCTGTAAATTTTAGAACTTCAGCATTTGCCTTGTCGTATTGCAAAGAATCACTTTTAGCTACTCATATACTTTAAATAAATGATTCATTTCGACAAATTGACGTAGCTTTTGATCAAGTTGATCTGGAAACTCTCCAAAAAATTTATCCAACTGATCCAATTGAATACTTTCAGCTTCGGTGCTGTTTTTTAAAATATTAAATCTTAATCCTTGCTCAACTGGAACCTCTAAAGCACCAAATAATAGTATTTTCGCACTTTCTAATAATTCTAAACTTTCAAAAGCCTGTAACGCTTTTAGAGCTTGTATCGTTTCAGCATAATAATCGCCTGAGCTATTATGAAAATATTGATCAAATCCACCATTAAAAACTTCTGCAATTAATATTTTCACAACAAAATAGACTTGATTCTCAAAACTTAGTTTTTTCAAATCCGCTAAATCAGATACCTGCTGTGATAAATTCAACCAATATACATATTCTTCAGATGCTCTATATTTTTTCTCCTCATCGTAGTATTTCTTAGCTGCTTCTATTTGGTTTCTATAGCCTTTAGCACAAGGAACACATAAACCCTGATTCTTTATTGCCGTATCAGATAAAATAAGTGCTTTACAAGTCAAACAAGCAATTCTTGTTTCCATTTACACCTCCATATATTTTATGCTTGCAGATACACATTACCCTAAGCAACTTCCAATAATAAGATTATTCCTACTTAAAAAATAAAAATTTAACCAAAAATAATCACATTTATATTCGAGAAACGATCAATTTTTTTATTAAAAGGAAAAACAACCTAATGTATGCTAAAAACATCCACTATCTTACAAGCTATAAGAATTCCATGAAAAATATAAAACCCCTATTCTTTGCACGTATTCTCATCAACACATAAACATAACAACTAAGTCTCCATTAAAAAGTAAACATGTATTCTTTTCCGAATAGGTTTGATACTTTCTCAACCCATTGCTCTATTTTGTCAGCTGCCATGACTTGAAAATCTCGCCAATAATATTTCATCTGCTTCCATACCATCTCGATTCGATTTAACTCAGGGCTGTAAGCTGGAATAAAATACAGATTCGTCGAAAAGTTAGTTTTAAGTAGCTCTCTGTAATCAGCCATCTTTTTACTTCTATGAATCGAGGCATTATCAACAATAAGAACCAATGGAAGGTTATACGTCT
>NZ_VOZT01000134.1:0-1370 GCF_013419625.1 Acinetobacter sp. YH12070
CATAGGTATCTACACATTTTTTATAAATTGAATGCGATCTGAGCAATCGCATTCAGCTCATCAGACGAATACTCTGACAACAACTGAAGAGTGTTCAATAGTATTGAAAGCCCTGCCAGTATGGCAGGGGCACTTTCTAATTTTCCCCTTTTCTGTTGCCTACCTGAAATTCGGGTGAGAAATGCCCGAATTCTTATATTCTGCTCATCTGTACCACGCTGTACTCGCCATGTCAGCACACAAGCCATACTACTGATCAGTAGCCTTCTCAGGATTGCTTGAGGTGTCGTTTGTAGCCATGCCTCAACGTCATGTCCTGCCTGCTTAAGCAATTTAAAATAACACTCAATTGTCCAGCGCCAGTAATACCATGTACTCAATTCTGCTGTATCTATATCCATTGCAACATTACTCAGCAAACACCATCTCGCCACAATTTTACCGTCACAATCCTTAACGACAGAAACAACCAGCCTTGCATCGACAGCATCTCCCTGCTCAGGAGCAACCCGCTTCCCTGAGCTATCTTTCTGCTTTGGTTTTGCTGCGCGTGTTATGCGTATATGGGTCTCACCCACATGTAAAGTATGCTGATTGCCTTTGTAAGAAATATTTTTGATTGAATGCGTTTCTATCTTTTCTGCAATCTCGCCAACTTTGTATGTCTGACCGTGATACTCAACTCGATGACCTTCTTTGGCCCGAATCAGCCATTTGAAGCGATTCTTGCTCATCGCTCTTAGATGGGCAATTGAGTCACCTTCACGATCAATGATATGAACTTTTGTTTTCTCAACCGGATACTGTTCGATCGTTTTGATTTGTTCTGCGAGTGAATCCAAATGGGTTTTTCGCTCGCTGTATTGTTCACTGAATGTGGAATAACAGCCTGATGCGTCAGATAGCGTTTGAGCCAATGGTGCAATGGGAAGCCCCGATGCCGCATCAACCAGTAGACTGCTTTGCAGTTCATAGCCTGAATCATATTGATGGGTTCTTTGAAGACGCTGAGTTTTATTGTTATGTTTCACATATTGCAGTTGAGACCAATCATGAATAATCAGCGCATAAGGGTGAGAGGATTGATCAATCTGTTCAAATGCAAGTCGCTGTATTGGCTCATTCAATTGCTTGAAAGAGACTTTTTCATTATTGAGAAATCGCCAAACTGCCTGGGTGGTTGCAAAACTGGACTTCTGGGCAGAGGCCATTTCCTTAATTGCAGGGGCAAGTGAAGCAAGAGGATTCATATTAAGCTTTACGAGGGCGTTGTATCGTCTGACGAGACGTGTATCAAGATGGGAGATATTAAATTGAAGAGCATGCTCTTCAATTTAACCCAAAACTTGGGATTTGTGTAGATACCTATG
>NZ_VOZT01000135.1:0-1343 GCF_013419625.1 Acinetobacter sp. YH12070
CTAGACAAAATGACACCAAATGAGTTTTACTATGATCAGCTACCCCAACAAAACAAGGTGGCTTAACTAGAGCGGAATATCACTTATAAATACGCTTTTAGTTGTTCAAACAAGTGGGACCACCTCTTTTTGTCCATTGGTATCACCTATAGAATTAAGTTTCCCTAAAATTAACATAATACACGTTATACGAATTCCCAAGGCATGGCTTTTAGTTATGCTTTTTTTATCAAAAGAGTATACCCGAATGATAAGGAAACAGTTAGTTACAACGAAATATCATTAGAGTTGTTATGTTGATTTAATGATAGCTATATCATTGTAGTATATTCAATTATCTCAAATGATAAACCATGACGACTAGAATCTACTTAAGAGCTTCAACCAAAGATCAAGATGCACAGAGAGCACTAAACCAATTAGATGACTTAAACCAAAGGCTCAAGTTAGGTGAATCGGTTACCTATATTGAGAATTTCTCAGGGACGAAGTTGGATCGTCCTGAACTAAACAGGTTGCTCACAGAAGCAAACCAAGGCGACACGTTATTGGTAGAAAGCGTTGATCATCTGTCCCGTCTAAGCCAAGCAGACTTCCAAGAGCTTAAGCGTAGAATCCAAGAGAAGGGGCTTCGCTTAGTTGTTGCTGACCTTCCGACTACTCATCAACTAATCCAAACCAATGACAGTATTACAAGTTCGATACTAGATCTCATCAACAATATGCTGATTGATCTACTTGCTACTATGGCTCGTTTGGATAACGAGAAACGTATAGAAAGGATCAAGCAAGGCTTAGAGCGTTCAGGGTACAAACCATCAGGTAAGAAACCAAATGAAGCCAAGCACAAAAGAATCAAGGAGTTGCTTGCTACAAATAACATGACTAAGCAGGAAATTGCGAAAGCTGTTGGTTGTGGGGTAGCTACTGTGTATCGAGTAATGAACCGAGGAGAAGATGCAGGGCTGAATCAGCTTGTCGAATCTCGTGCACAACAAGGCAGGATTCGAGTAGCCATTGAAGACCTTTAGTTGAAATGTTAGCCACTTTTTTGGTCCTAACCGGCATGACTTGCGATACATGAAGTGGCATTATTATCATAACCTATAGGTGTTTGCCTATAAGCCAAACTTTCTATAGTCTTTGACAATTACAATTCATAAAAACTAAGTATGCCTGATCAACAGCTTTCCCTCAGTGAATACCTCGAAACAGTTTGAACCGTACCGGGTTTGTCGGAGACTTTTTTATTTAAGTTAGGCCACCTGACCTAACGGGTTAATCTTATCATAGTACATTGCTTCAAACTCAAAAGGCGATACATAACCCAGTGCACTGTGTAC
>NZ_VOZT01000136.1:0-1309 GCF_013419625.1 Acinetobacter sp. YH12070
TGAACCGTACCGGGTTTGTCGGAGACCACTTTTCTTGAGAGAATGTCCCGATGAAAAAAGTAAAATACACCCCTGAAATCAGAGATAGAGCGGTTCAATTATTGATTGAATCTGAAAAAGATTATCCTTCTACTTGGGCTGCAATCACAGCTATTGCTCCTAAAATCGGTTGTACTCCTGAAACACTACGTGTTTGGTATCAAAAATATTTAGATAAACAAAATCCAGTTAAAGTACAGCAGCTTTCAGACCAAGAACGTATCAAACAACTCGAACGCGAAAATAAAGAACTGCAACGTGCTAACGAAATTCTACGTAAAGCAGCTGCTTTTTTCGCCCAGGCGGAGCTCGACCGCCCACACAAATAATGGTGGATTTTATCCATAACAATAAAGATCGATATGGTGTTGATGCGATTTGTAGGATTTTACCGATCGCAGCTTCAACCTATTACCGAACTTTAGATCTCGCTGACAATCCAGAACATCGAGCGAAACGAGATCTACATGATGAGCATCATGCTGAACAAATTCAACGAATTTGGAAAGAAAGTTCAGGTCGATATGGTGTGCGTAAGGTCTGGCAACAATTGAAACGTGAAGGTTATGTTATCGCACGTTGTACAGTTGCTCGATTGATGCAGAAGCTAGGTATACAAGGTGTTTGGCGTGGTAAGAATAAACAAACCACCCGTAGCCGAGATGATCAAAAAAGAGCAGATGATTTAGTGAAACGTAATTTTAATGCTGATCATCCTGACCAACTGTGGGTGAGTGACTTTACGTATATTCAAACTCATTCAGGCTGGGTCTATACCGCCTTTATTATTGATGTGTTCTCACGAGCAATTGTTGGATGGAAAGTATCGACACGGATGAATACAGATATGGTGCTCGATGCATTAGAGCAAGCATTGCACGATCGAGGCATGCCAAAGAATGTGATTCATCATTCCGATAGAGGTGTTCAATATCTTTCTATTCGCTATACCAATCGTTTAGAAGCTGCAAATTTACGAGCATCAGTCGGTACGACTGGTGATTCATACGATAATGCTTTGGCTGAAACGGTGAATGGCTTATACAAAACAGAGGTGATTGAATATCTAAAAGCAGATTGGCAAGGTTTAGCAGATGTACAACTTGCGACACTAAACTGGGTAGATTGGTTCAATAAAAAGCGTGTACACAGTGCACTGGGTTATGTATCGCCTTTTGAGTTTGAAGCAATGTACTATGATAAGATTAACCCGTTAGGTCAGGTGGCCTAACTTAAATAAAAAAGTCTCCGACAAACCCGGTACGGTTCA
>NZ_VOZT01000137.1:0-1269 GCF_013419625.1 Acinetobacter sp. YH12070
CACTGCTGTCCCACAATTTTTCACAAGAGGAAGCTCATTTGAGCTTCCTCTTGTTTTATGGGTATTTTATCGGGTGAAAATAAAGCTTTTAAAGTTCTTCTTTCAAACAAATTCACTTGAATTATTCTGAGTAAACGTTGAACTGTCCAACCTGTTTTTCCTAAATGTTGAGCGAAACTCACCAATAAATAGGCGATCATCGCAATCCAGATTTGTGTCTGAATTGCGTTCCTGCTGCGACCTAGAAACGCTTTTAATTTGAGATTCTGCTTAATCGCCTTAAAGAACAGCTCAACTTTCCAACGATCTTTATAAATCGCCGCAATGGTGGAGGCGGCTAAATGAAAGTTATTGCTGAGAAAGCTAAAGTGCTTGCCACTTTGCTGATCTCTATATTCAATTCTTCTTAACACTGGGGCTTTTCTTTTTAGGGCATGTGCGCTATTCAGCTGAATGGTTTCATCTTTTAGAATACCTTTGGATTCAAGCACTGGATGTTGCTGGATCACCTGATACACAGATTTAGGCCTAAAACGTGTGACAAATCCAATGTTTTGAGCAGTCAGATTTGCATACCATTGGTAATCGACATAGCCTTTATCAAAAACTACAATGCTGCCAGCAGGAAACTGGAATTTGCGGCCTTGTACCATGTCATTTTCTTTGCCATTTTCAACTGCAACAAACTCAGGAATATCATTGCTGTGATTCAATCCTATACTGAGTTTCATGCTGGCTTTTGAGTCGTGAACTTTGGCCCATTCACATAAGGAAAGCGACAGGTCAATATGACTGGCATCCAAGGAATACAAGGGATTCTTAAAGCGAAATTTATGAGCGACTTTTGAGTGGTCATAGTATTTAAGCAACTTGTAAAATAGCTGTTGATACAAGGCAGCAGGCTGCTGCTCATTGATTCGTGCCAGCGTGCTTCGGGGAATAGACTTTGCTCCGAGATGACTTAGCTTTTCCTGTTGGCACTCCAAATTGGATTGAATATCTCTCAGACTTTGCCTACAAGAGAATTGAGACATCAATATGGCAATAAACTGATCCCACCGGGAAGCCGCTCTAAATTTCTGTCCAACATGGTGCACTTTAGCAAGTTGTTCAAAATCCTGTCGCACAACAGGTTTAATTAGCTCATGAAATACGGTATTCTGATGTGACAAAACCTGAATCCTGGTCGTTAAAGTGTTTGTTTGCACTCATATTTTAACTGTTAGGACTCAGGTTTTTTTATTTAAAGCAAACTATGGGACAGCAGTG
>NZ_VOZT01000138.1:0-1267 GCF_013419625.1 Acinetobacter sp. YH12070
AGAGATGGATCCGTAAATTTGAACAACTCCTATAAGTGATATTCTGCTCCTCAAATGATGTTATAAACATCAATATATGGAGTATTTTATGGCACGTAGACCAAGAAGAAATCATTCAAATGATTTTAAAGCTAAGGTAGCACTTGCTGCGATTAAAGCAGAAAAAACACTTGCTGAATTGAGTGCTGAGTTTGATGTTCATCAAAACCAAATTATTGACTGGAAAAATCAATTGATCTCAGCTTCCTCGCAAGCTTTCGATCAATCAAAAGCTCCAACAGAACCACCCATCGATCTAAAAAAACTACATGCAAAAATCGGTGAGCAGGCATTAGAAATTGATTTTTTAGAAGGTGTGTTGAAGAAACTGGGCCGCTTCAACCACAAAAGTTAATCGACGACTCACTTCAGATTTCAGTATCTAAGCAAGCTAAGCTGCTGAAAGTCTCCCGTGGTTGTTATTACTATCGCCCAAAACCTGTGAGTGCATCAGATCTGAAGCTGATGCGATGTATTGATGAATTACATATGCAATATCCTTTTGCAGGCAGTCGTATGATGCGTGATTTGTTGAATCGTCAAGGACATCATATAGGACGACGTCATACACGTACTTTAATGAAGAAAATGGGTATTCAGGCGTTATATTGCAAACCAAATTTAAGCCAGGCTAATCAAGCTCACCGTAAATATCCATATCTGCTCAAAGGGTTGGCTATTCAGCGCAGTAATCAAGTGTGGTCTACGGATATAACGTATATCCCTATGGCAAAAGGCTTTGTTTATTTATGTGCTGTGATTGATTGGCATAGCCGCAAGGTACTTGCGCATAGGGTATCGATTAGTATGGAGGTGGATTTTTGTATTTCGGCTTTAAATGAAGCGATTGAAAAATATGGTCGACCTGAAATATTTAATACAGACCAAGGCAGCCAGTTTACCAGTGATGCATTTATTGATGTATTGAAATCAAATGGCATTCAAATCAGTATGGATGGTAAAGGTCGATGGGTAGATAATGTGATGGTTGAACGATTATGGCGGAGCGTTAAATATGAAGAGGTGTATCTCAAAGCTTATAGCAGTGTCACAGATGCGAAAAAGCAATTAAGTGCATATTTTGAGTTTTATAATTTGAAACGACCTCATTCGAGTCTAGACAAAATGACACCAAATGAGTTTTACTATGATCAGCTACCCCAACAAAACAAGGTGGCTTAACTAGAGCGGAATATCACTTATAAATACGCTTTTAGTTGTTCAAACA
>NZ_VOZT01000139.1:0-1244 GCF_013419625.1 Acinetobacter sp. YH12070
TGAGATACCGTCTTGGTAGTCAATCAGGTTTTGAGATTATTCGACCACTAAATAATCTCTTTGATAGGCAGTCTGATGTTTTAAAACGCCATAACACAGATGTATAAGCTTGCGCATTGCAGCACCTAAAGCACACATTTTATTTTTACCCTGGCTTAATAATCGTTGATATAAAGCTTCAATGTGTGGATTATATTTAATCGCTGTTAATGCCGACATATACAATACTGAGCGTATTTTACTGTCACCTGCTTTTGATAAGTGACTTTGCTTGTTGACTGAACTGCCAGACAACTGATGTACTGGAACCAAACCTACATATGCAGCAGCTTGACTTGCTTTTTCAAACTTGTGCGAATGAAATAACCCCAACAGTAATAAGCCTGATCGTTCACCGATTGAAGGAATAGTTTGCAGTAATTTCAAATCCTGTTTCAATGTTGGATCTTGATCTATGTGATTATTTATTAACTTATCAATATGTTCAAGTTGCTGATTTAAATACTCAATATTCTCTTCAAGTAATTTAATCACAACAACGGAGGTATGAGTGGACTGCGCCTTTTCAAGTCGATTCTTTTCCTGCAATAGACTACCTAGATAGACATCTCGTCTGCCTAGTAAAGCTTTTAATAATCTGACATTTTCAGGTTCAGGCTGCCATATGATTAACTTTGCGGTGTAACCATAACGTGAAAGAGCTTCACTATCAGCTTTATCCGTTTTATTTAGCATGGACATGCCTTTGGCAAAGGCTCTTACTCGTGAAGGATTAGCCACACAAACCTTTACACCTGCATCATATAGATAATATCCCAAATTCTCGTGATAAACCGAAGTCGCTTCCATGATTGCTGTCACTTGATCAGGTTCAATTTTAAGAGTGATGAGCCATTTGAGCAGACTGCCAAAGCCACTTTCTGTATTAGTAAATATTTTATTTTTTCTTTTTCCAGTCAAACCTTGAGGGAAAATGCAACAATCTATTTTGGTTTTACTGACATCAATACCTAGCATAATCATGGTGATATTCCTTGAGTTTAAGCTATGATTTTTATCCCATTAACCATCATCTTACCTTGTGAATACAGCATCAAAGTGCTTAGTTACCGTTCAGAGTTGTATGAGGGATAAGGGCAAATTGTAGGTTTTATCTCAGGTTCAAATTTAAGATTTTAGCAGCACTCCAAACTCTACAATTTGCGTATAGTGGTAGCTAATCACTATATCAATCAAGATACAAG
>NZ_VOZT01000140.1:0-1210 GCF_013419625.1 Acinetobacter sp. YH12070
TGAGCCATGATCAAACTCTTCAGTTTAAAATCAATAGTACATATAGTGTACCAATCTTGGCTCATCAATTACTGACAAAAATTTGCTCAAATAAACTTCGAGTAATTTCTACCATCAATCAATGAAATATTTTCGATTGATCAACCAGTAAAAATCCACACAAGTTGTTCTTCATAATCTCTTAATGATCTTTCTAACATCTCGTCAATGCTAGAAGCTGGACTTCGATAAACTCAACAACTCAACGCTTCACGTTTCGTTCGTTTCCGTCTATCTCGTCGGTATGGTGCTCATTATAGGGCAATTTCTTACACGTGCAAGTGCTTTTCACTCACAAAGAACACGAGTGTTTTATTTTTATGCACCATTATGGTTCAAAAAACACACTTTACTCACATAAATACATGATATTTATTACAAATATCATGTAAAATATTTTTCCTATTTTGTGTGCTTAGTTTTTTACAGGTGCTGCTTTAATCACCACACTCTGTATAACTACTGGGTTTACAGGGACATTCTGATGCATTCCATAGTTCGCAGTTGGAACTTTTACGATTTTATCGACGATATCCATACCTTTAGTGACCTTACCAAAAACAGCATATCCCGCATTCATTGCACTTTTATTGAGAAAGTCATTGTCTGCAACATTAATAAAGAACTGACTACTTGCTGAATCAGGATGATTCATCCGTGCCATTGCCAATGTGCCGCGCTTATTGCTCAAGCCATTACTTGATTCATTCTTAATAGCCGCTTTTGTTGGCTTCTCCTGCATTTTGACATCCATGCCCCCACCCTGAACCATAAATCCAGGAATCACGCGATGAAAGATCGTGCCGTTATAAAATTTTTCTTTTGCATAGCTTTCAAAGTTTTTAGCTGAGATAGGTGCCTTGTCATTGAATAGCTCAATTTCAATATTGCCTTGAGAGGTTTTCATTTCGACAATAGTATTGGCAGCAAAACTGCTTAAGCTCACACAGCCAAGTGCTGCGGTAAATAAAATCTGTTTTAACATTTGCTAACTCTTCTGGTTGATCTCGTACTTGTTATTGACTGTATATTAGTCTTTGATGATTGACATACTCCCACCACCAAGCTAAGAGCTATGGTGGGGGAATCTTTGCGACCCATGCAATCTTAGAGATTGCACCTTTCGATACCGCACTGCGCTGACAGTATGGCGGTACAGGAACTCTTTATA
>NZ_VOZT01000014.1:0-73027 GCF_013419625.1 Acinetobacter sp. YH12070
TTGTTCCATTTTAGAGATTTGTTTAAGATAAGATATAACTCATTGAGATGTGTCATAGTATTCGTCGTTAGAAAACAATTATTGTGACATTATTTCAATGAGTTATCTATTTTTGTCGTGTACAGAGGCAAAATTCAAAAAAAATGGTTGATTTCACAATGAACTTTGAAATTTTTTAGATTGTTGAAAATTAAAACTGTTTATTATTTCTTAATTAAATATTTTTTTTAGTAATTTTTTCTAAATGATGTTGTAAAAAAATTGTATTTAAGCTTTAACTGTTATTTTTATTAGAATAATTCAAATGAAAATTGATCTATGCAAAAACTAGCATTAATATATTTTTATGTCATAAATAAAATAACAAACTTTTAGGAATGTATTATTCCAAATCATTGATTGCCTTTTTTTAGTACAGACCGGCTTTGTTGCACAAACATATCTTTAAAGGCTTATTCCACAATATAATTTTGAGATGAATAAGCCTACACCTAAAATCTACTGTACAACCAATTGGTCCACATACAACCGAGCTCTCATCAATCGTGGGAATATTGCCATTTGGTTTGATCCAAAAACACAATGGTATGCTCAACCAAAAGGCAAACCTGGTCGAAATCAAACTTATTCCGATACTGCTATCCAGTGCTGCTTAATGATTAAATCTATATTTCGTCTTTCTCTACGTATGGTCACTGGCTTTGTGCAAAGCCTCATTAAGCTTTGCGGTTTAGATTGGACAGCACCAGATTATTCCACTATTTGCAGAAGACAAAGGTATATTGATATTTCGATTTGTTATCAAAAAAGTAGTGATGGATTGCATTTACTCGTAGACTCCACTGGCTTGAAATTTTTAGGTGAAGGCGAATGGAAACGCAAGAAACATCAGCCTGAATATCGTCGACAATGGCGTAAATTACATATTGGTATAGATGCGAAAACCCTACAAATACGAGCAGTTCAGTTCACAACGAATAATGTGAGCGATTCACAAGTCCTTGGAGATTTACTTGATCAAATTCCGTTGAATGAACAGATTGATTCAGTTTATACAGACGGGGCTTATGACACAAAACAATGCCGTCAGTTCATTGCAGATCGGCAAGCACATGCAATTATTCCACCCAGAAAAAATGCAAAGCCTTGGAAAGATACAAAGGTTCATTCGCAAGAGCGAAATGAATTACTGAAAACAGTTAAGCGCCTAGGAAGAGCCCTTTGGAAAAAGTGGTCTGGTTATCATCGTCGAAGTTTGGTAGAAACCAAGATGCATTGCATCAAATTATTAGGCGATAAACTCTGCTCAAGGAATTTTGATAGTCAAGTGAATGAGCTCCATGCACGCGTAGCTGTATTAAATAAATTTACAGAATTAGGCAGACCTCATACCCAAGTTGTAACCTAAATTTTAGCAACTTAGGAATACTTTACCTTCAAAGGCTTTATGCAACAAAGCCTCAGAAATGTACCTTTTTTTTTGATCATTAACTTTAAGCGGTTGTAAACCTGAAATCTCAGTCCAATATTTAATACTATTGACCATATTTTTACCTACACCTAGGTCAACAACCAAATTTTCTTCATTTTTTTCTTTATAATCTAATGAATTATACGACTTATTAAGCCATCCATATCTTAATGCAAAAGTCTCATGACCTGAAAAGCGCAGTGTAAAACTCATAGTCTAGTCGTCTTAAAAACAGATTTACTGGAAGATTTTCTCCAGTAGCTTATACATCATTATAATTTTATTCAAGGAATAACTCGATTGATACGACACAACCTGTCTCTCTTAGTAGTACATTTAAATATTAAGATACTAATCCGCGATATTTATACAGATGCTCTGATAAAAGTAAAAAATAGCAAGAAAAAATAAGTCATAAAGCATTGAAATTAATTAACAAAATTTAATCCACTAATGGTCATTAAAAATTTTTACTGCGGAATATATTCATATTATTAAACTTACTTTAGTCCAATCCCTCCAATGTAGAGCTAGGTCAAAATTTTCATCAAACATAAACTCATCTGCTCGCTCTTTTTTTAATATCGCTAGGGCATAAAAGAAACATTTTTCACATAACTGCAACTCATATTTTTCACCATCATGCTTGGAACCATAGCCCCAATGCGCCGATAAAGTTCCAAACTCCAATTTCGTTGATTGGTTGCATACATCACATACAACATCTGTAACGACTTCTATCTGTTTCAGTTGTTTAATTTCCCTATTAAGAACCTTTAAGTTTTAAAATAAATAGCATGTTATAGGTTGTTATTTAGTTCTTAAAATTATATAAAAACAACAATATATTGTATATTAATTGTAAATATACACAAGATATGGGGTATATCAATCTTGTTTAATATTTCAAAAAATTATAAGAATATTCAATTGATTGTTTTTTACACTTATGGGGACTATGGAAACGGCTTTTGATTTCAATGAAAAATTTGGCACACCTAAAAAATTGTTGTGTAAAAATTTTAATAAAATCCAAATCAGTGTACATCCTTATTTTTCTGGAATTTATCTTTGCTATCAAGAGGCTTTTAAATCCTTAAAAACTGATTTGTCTACATTAAATCCAAGTCTCGAACTTCACGTATGGAAAGATCCTAATTTCTCTGGTTTTACCATTACAAATAATTTTCAGTGGTTTCTATATTGGTCTCAGCATATACCAAAAAATATTAACGTACTTGTTCATTCTTTTCCTCAAGATGAGGACAAAATTGAGCTATTAAAAAAAGTGGCAAGTTCAGAATTCATAAAATTTCTGTCCTTTTATCATGAACTGGACCGACTTAACCCTAAAAAAATGCAATCGCTGATTAATGCCCATATTTCATCTGAAGTTATCCTGGCTTTAAACAAAGAAAATTCTTTCAAACCTCACCGTACTATGAGCTTGGATCTGCTTGCAGAACTGCTGTCATGCACACAAAATCAACTGAAATACCGCAATAAAGTTATAAACCGGAAAAGACAGAATGTGCTTGATCAACTGCAGCAAACCAGTGGAATTGTGCAGCAGCTTCTAAACAATCCCGACTTCGTTCTCACGCCAGATCAGCTATGGAAAGCATAATGTCAGAATCTAACCCAAGCCATCAAAATGCTGCTGATATTACGCGGGTATCATTAAAACAGACACTGGAAAAACTCTTTGGTGACGAGCAGCTCCAACGTACCAAACATATTCAATATGTTGCTGATTTACTGATTTCATATCCAACTGATCAATGTCTGGAAGGGCTGAATCTCGATCTATTAGATTTTGATCTAGAAACCAGTTCTGTTGTTGCTAGACCCGCTGCCTTGGTCTCCTCTCGAAAACATACTGTTAGCGCAACACCAGTCACTTGGTATGTGAACTCAATTGCACAATTAGCAGAGTCCGAAGAAAATGCTTTAATCTGGAATATCCTGGTCTTAAAAGCAGCAGTTTATCTGATTGCTCTTCCGGACATTAAACCTGAACTTTTTAAAGAGGACCACACTGAGCATTTCAATACTGTAAAACGTTTATTCCAGCGCTTCCGTACCGCCAATCGGGTTCTGAATGCCGAAAAAGAATATCAAAATACTCCTGAATATATGCTTCTTTGGAAAAAGTATCTTAAAGATTCCTCCCTTTCCTTAGTTGAATTTATTCGGTATTTGAATGAGGTTATTGATGAAGAACGTTATAAAGAGTCATCTAATGATTTTATGCAAAACCTGCTAAAAGTGATCCGCATCACCTTTAATTATGTTTTGGAAAATAAGGCAAAAATTGCCAAAGAGAGCATCGAGACTCAACTGCAACATGAATTTTTAGACGAAGATCAGCTGATTGTAGAAAGTTCAGAAATTAAAAAAGGGCAAAAATCTAAAGCTCTCAATATAGAAAAACAACTAGATGACCAAGATACACGTCAAATACTTGTAGACCCAACCATCGTTACCCCCATTGCTGCATATTCAGAATCCAGCCAGAGCTATGTGCTGCCTCTGGTTGCCAAGCATATTCAACGAAAAGAACATTTGCTGGCATACAGCAGTCTCTTTCCTAATACCGCAAGTACAAGTGCCCTAATTACTGAACTCTATAAAAATTACCTTGTTGAAATTAAAGAAGACTATAAAGACAAGGATAAAGAAACCAAAAAAAAGAAGGCTTCCTTGATCCTGATGCTGTCATTTCTGACAGGAAATAAAATCCAGGAGTGGCTACGTCTACAAAGTAAACGTGCTAAAAATTTAAATGCTCGCCAACAGATCAAGCAAAGCAATGGGCAATATTTTCTGAGAAGTAAATTTTCAATTTTTGAAAATAAGGATTTTGCATATCCAGATGGCTTACTCAACCAAACAGTCTATCTGGATATTCCAATTCCAAATTCATTTATTGCTTCGCTACAAGATGGTGACACCGTTACGGAAGAGGATCTGCAGCAACATTTGAAACAGCTGAGAGCCAAACTTTATATTCCAAAATTATCATTAATAAGAATTAGCTCTCTTTTACATCAGACTATTTTGCAACGCACTGGAAATAAACAGCTTGCCGACCTCCTCACCGGTATTGATGCAAATAAGTCTTCTTCTACTTCTTATTGCCATCAGAATATTCCGGCTTTACAGACCGAGTATGTCTCAATTTTAAAAGAGCTGTGTGAGTCGTTTTCCGCTGACTACCACAGCATCGATTATAGTAAAGAAAAAAACTTTGGGAGCCGCAAAGCACCAACTTCAAATGTGATTCAAAATACCTTTGCCACACTCAAATCCAGAATAATTTCACAACGAGAAGGTGACTGGATAGCAATTTTTAATCACTACAATATCTGGATGTGGCATTTCTTGTTGCTCTTTACTGCTGCACGACCCGTCGCTGAATTTCCTGGTTTTTTAAAAAGCTTTAACCTGAAAAGAAAAATATGCATGGTTTCTGATAAAGAGGTGGGTGGGCGTCAAGGCTATGGGCGTTTAATTCCCCTAGGTCATTTTGTTGTACAAGAACTCCAGAAATTCATAGATTTTTTAGATTATTTTAAAACTCACATTGCTCCTAGTCAGCCAGAAATTCCACAACATATTCAACAAATTTTAGAGAGCAAGCTCCCACTGTTAAATATCTTTCAGAATGGTCAATGGCACACCTTAAGACCATCGATTATAAAAAAATTTAATCCTGAGTTAGGTTTGCACCATGAAAACTGGCACCGGCATACTGCCCGTGCGTTTCTCAGCCATAAAATTAGCGAAATTGAAATTTTAGCTTTATTCGGTCATGAACCGATGCAGCAAGAAGCTGCTCATCCTTATTCGAGCTTATCTATTTCACAATATTCAAGCATTGCCCATGTTCTTGAACAAATGAAAGATCATTTTCAAATTACCGGTATTGAACTCGATGTCCTCACTCAATAAACATACTAAGCAAACTCGAACACTATATGCCGAAGCACGTAGAAAACAAGACCGACTCGATCAGGAAAAACAGCTTCGAGCAGATGTAGAACAGGAGCTAATTCAATATTTCCAAGAACAAGATTTGGAACAAAAAGAGCATCTTGAATCCTTCTATCCGGCAATTTATGAGTTTATTAAACGCAAAGCTCCAGGCCTGGCATGGAAAAAATATGCGCATGAATTTTTTCGGTCATATATTAAAAAAATCAATTTAAATCGTCGTGAGACTTTGCCCCTACCGAATCTGACATTTGAGATGCAGCGTGATCAGCCGGTTTTTACCATGGACTGGATCGAGAAGGGGCATCAGATTGATGAAATTATTGATAAGCTTTGGGACTACTGGATTCTAGCGAAAGATAGCAAGACATTTTCTGATGATGAAATCATTGGGAATATTGTTATTTCTGCCCTGCTTTACTCCGGCTTAAATCAAAAATCCTCTTTAGAAGCTTTGCTTGAACACTTAAAAGATCCGGCAAAAATCAGAAAAATCGAAGATCTGAACATTATATTTTTAGAACCGCTCTCCCCCTCTTATGGAGATCTCTTTATTGATGAAAAAACCATCCGTAAATCGCGTAATTTTATTCCGGATCAAATTACACGCTTATGGTTAATCCATTTTAATAGCAGAAATATTCGTACAGTAAACCAGAATGTAGAAGACTATCTACAGCTTATTTTTAATAAGATTAAGTTACCATTTAATCTCAAAACTTATAAGTTATTACGCGACTACGCCAACTTTAACTGGATGCAACTCCCGAAAGTTGACATTGATCCTGCACTTTCACAATGCCTCATTGAGAATACTGCAACCTGTGGCTTATCAGAAATAGAATTTGAAAGATTTCTTCATCCAAAATTCAAATATCAGCAGGACACTCTTACTGATTCAAATGTAGAAAAATCACCATCTATTGTGGGTCAATCCTACTCCAATGATGACATTCAGCAAGCCTTGGATGATGTTATAAAGATTCACAAAGACCTTTTACAATTGATTCGTACCACACAAACCGATCAAAGCATTGATGCACTAATTATTGAATATTGCATTGAAAATACTAATAAATTTAATGAGTACAGTAAACGTGTCGCCTTATGGCTCATCAGCCTTTATAAACCAGAATTAGCACAGATTCAGCCACTGGCTGAACGTTTTAATTTTTGCGTAAACCAATTTCAAAAATCGTTTCAGCAGAATAAGCGTTTAAAAGACGGTTCGATTTACACTTATTATTCGCGTATTGCCGAGCCTTGGCTAACCCATTCTTTACAATATCTAGATAGCGAAGATGATCTGAATACGATACTGGCTAATATCTATCAGCAAATCATTACGAATACCCGACTTGCAGATGAGGCAGGCGAGCTTAACTTTAAAAAGTCCAGTGGTCAGACCGTCAGAATGTTGAAACGCTTCCATAGCTTTCAACAAACAGTTTTTGACGCTGAGTCTCTCGAATTAGAGTCAATTGCCATACAAAACAGACCGAGAGCACGTATCATTGGTCCCATGACTTATCAAGCTTTCATGAACAAGTTAGATACCTTATTTTCAGGGGCTAATAGTCAAGAAAGCACTTATAAGATATTAAAAATCATCTATATCTTAGCTTACCGTACTGGTATGCGTATTAATGAAATTCTAGGCTTACGTGTGCGGGATATCGAGGGCTCTAGCTGTCTATCAGTATGGATTCAGCCATACGGCTCAAAAAAGAAAGGAAACTTACATCAACTTAAAACAGATAGTGCTGAACGCAAAGTCCCTGTGTATTGCTTATTAAAAACTGATGAATATCAACTATTTCATAATCATGTAGTCGAGCAACGACTACTCAATCAGGAAAACTTATACCTATTCCGTAATTGGAATGAAAATAGCAAGCTGAACAAACATACGGTGACAACACCTTTTAGAATGATTATGAACGAGCTTTTTAAAACTCATGATTATTCTTTTCACTCATTTCGACACACGGCTGCCAATCACTTATCCGTTCTGCTCAACTGCGAGTACGCTCCCCTAGTTAAGAATCTGACGGATTATACTGAAGAACAATATCAGTCCATTCGGACAGAGTTACTCCGTCATACACATGGTCAAAATCATTGGTTTATGATTGCCCATTTACTGGGTCACATTGACCCTACAGAAACTTTTAAAAGTTATATTCATCTAAGCTACCTGATTGCTGGGCATAAAATACTGAAATATCACCCAGACATCGATACTCAACTGGCAAAAAAGATGATGGGCTACCTACCTTCTTTCAAATTTTTAAACACAGTAAAAGATTCTGCTCCATTCAATTTTGAAAAGCATGCTGTTCATTTAAGTCAGCAGTTACTCAACGATCAGACTGACTGGTTAAAAAGTAACGTAGAAGACATTCTAGATGAGGTTTCATTTAACTCACAGCCTCATGATTTTTTTAAATATTTCGCAGGAACAAAAGAATCTAAAGTTTCATTTGCATGGTTTTTTAAGTGCCTAAATTTACTGGAAATTCATCATGATCCAGATCGGGTATCACAAGAAATGAGTTTACCTGTCGAACTGGTTAACTATTGGTATGAAAATGCCAAACAACTGGGCCAACTCAAGTCTCAAAAAAACAATCTAAGGTTATTTGATCTCAACAACACAAATCATCTGGATAAACCTTTGAAACCCGCCATGATTGATACCGTTGAAGAGCGCACAGCAAGGAACTATTTCTTTGAAAATATTCAAAATATCTTTGAAAAAAAGCCAGATCAAATACAAGCAGTGCTTGAGACTTTTTTAAGTCGTGTTACGATTTCGCACACTGGCATTCATTATCGATGGAATAAAATCGATCACTTGGAATCATTTTATTCCAAGGTAAAAGACCTGTTTCCCCATCAATTTTGGCATTTGCTTGGACAAGACTTGGTACAATTGTTAGATAAAAAGAAACAACCTTTATTACTAAAGCTGGCCAAATCAAGCACAACAGAGCATCCTACGACCCAAGAAGATTATGTTCGTCTTCAGCTTTACTCAACAAAAGACGCCAAAGCACTGGCAGCGTTTAAATTCTGTTTACATCTAGCTTGTATTGGCAGACCCCGATCTCTTGAACTTAAAACTGAAGGTCCAACTTGAACACCCATTTCTCATACAAGCAGGGCTATTTTACAGATCGAAATGATAAATTCATAAATTGCTTTTCAAAAAAAAAGAAACTAATATGTTTCTTATAGTACCTAAAAGCAATAAATGTATCTACAATGAATAAGTCTTTACTTCATCAAATCAAAAAAAGACGAACCCAATTAGGCTTAAAGCAAGTTGATATGCAATCCCGTACAGGCATTTCAAGACAGCAGTACCAAAAGCTGGAAAGTCAGGGCAACCCTCGATTAGAGACCTTAGAAATTATAGCGGCAGGATTAAATGCTCAACTGATGCTCATCCCTGATGATAAGGTTCATTTGATCAGACAATTATTGAATGATGACATTAAAGTCACTATTGAAGATCAGGATGACTTAATGTCTAACCCATGGAAGGGTCTTCTCGGAGGAGAGGAACCATGAATACTGTTGCCGTCCTGAAATTAACATTACATCACACTGTCATTGGATACATGGCAGGATTTCAGAGCGGAAAAAATATTCTGGTTTTTACGGATTCTTTTCACTTGGATCAGCAACGTCCGACCTTGAGCTTGCTTACTTCCCCTTTATATCCTCAAGCGGATAAGATTTTAGAAAAGACCTATGTTACACATCAGCGCTTACACCCCTTGCTATCAAATCTGCTACCAGAAGGTGCATTACGCGAACTCATAGCACAAAGCCTCAAAATACATATAGACAATGAATTTCAGTTATTGGCAGCTTTAGGTCATGACTTACCTGGGGCACTGATTGCAACCCCAGTAGATCCAGAAGAAATCCCAGATGGAATAAAATTTAAGCTTCAGATCTCGAATCCAGATCAGATATTAAAACAAGAGATTCGGACAAATAATAAGTTTTCCTTGGCTGGCGTCCAAATGAAGTTTTCCATGAAAGCCAAAGATGGGCGTTTTACATTAGCACAGGCAACGGAATCCAGCCTACTCGGTGATTGGATTGTCAAAACTCCTTCTACCAGACATGCTTTTGTTCCGCTGAATGAATACTCTATGATGATCCTTGCCAAAATGGTCGGAATAGATATCCCAGAGATTCGTTTGGTAGATATGGCACTCTTACAAGACCTTCCACCATTAAATCTACCCCAAGAGCAATATGCTTTTGCAATTAAGAGATTCGATAGGCAGAGTACTGCTAATACTACAGAGCTTATTCATATTGAAGATTTTGCTCAGATCTTTGGTTCATATCCACACCAGAAATACAGCACCACAAATTATGAGCAGATCGGTAAGATCATTTATCACTATTCAGATAACAAAATTTTTGATATTCAGCAATTTGCCAGCCGTTTACTCATCAATATTTTACTCGCCAATGGAGATGCACACTTAAAGAACTGGAGTATGATTTATCACGATAAAAGAACACCAAGATTATCTCCCGCATACGATATATTGATGACAAGTGTATATATTGAAAATGAGCGTCACTTCGCATTGAATCTTGCCAAAAATAAAGATTGGTATTTAGCTGAGATGAAACACTTTGAACAATGGGCAGAAAAAGTCGGTGTTCCATGGCGTGTAATTGAAAAACAACTTCACGAGATCATGGACAAAGCACGGTCAGTATGGCCAGCGCTATTACTAGATTTACCAATGGGTTCTGCCCATAAAGAAAAACTAAGAGAACATTGGAAAAAATTGCATCCAGACTTTCAAATACTTGCAAATGATTAGAACCCGTAAATACGGTGAGTCTGATAACTGCTATGGTAGCTTATCGTTTTTGACTGGGAAAATCTTGATGGTAGTCATCTCAATTACGCCGCAACGATTGGTTCATTGCAATAGATTCCATTAGATTGTAAATGTCTAATTAGATTTCTTTAATCTAATAGGATCTAATCAGCCAATAAAGCACCTTTTCACCGATCAACCGACACATTTTATAACTCCATTATTTTGTGGCTTAATAGCCATATCTAAACATAAGACACAATATTATGGATTTAAGATTCAGAAAACCAGACAAAGTTATTGCGTTATGATGTGCGAGACTTCGTAAAGAGCGACTGTTGAGTAGCCACCGATTTAATCCAACGCAGCCTAATCAACGGTGGGTTACTGATACAAGAAGCACTGCTTCGCAAGGGGTGGAGAACCAAATGCGCCCCTGGGCGTTGGGACGTAAGAACTGGCTGGTTGCTGGCTCACTGCGCATTGGTCAGCGAGCGGCGAACATCATGCCTTTAATCCAGTCAGTAAAACTGAATAGGCTAGATCCCTATGCCTATTTAAGTGATGTGCTGAAAAGGCTGCCGACACTGAAAGTGACCCAAATAGAAGAATTACTGCCACACCGATGGAAACCCAACTCAAATTAAAAAATAGCGATGGGGCTCAGCGGACGCTTACCAAGAATCTAGGTCAATTTGTTTGACTATTGCTGCTTACCAAATTCAGGACTCCTCAGCAGCTAAATAATTTTTATCAAATAGTAAAAAATAAAAATAATAAAAAATAGAAGCATATTTTATGTTGGTTATTATTGTTGAATTTTAATGCATATTAAAGTGACCAACTTCTTCTTACCCTACCCTACTTTAAATTACACCATTAAATATTAAGGAATTAAGTATTTGTTTTATATGTATTTATTTTAATGTACTTTTAATATATTTAATGTAATTTATGTCGGTGAACATTGCCAAGGTTGGGGTCGGGAGTTCGAGTCTCCTTTCCCGCTCCAAATTCAAAAAGCCCTCATCGAAAGATGGGGGCTTTTTTTATGACTAATTTTATTCATTTTTTGAAAACCTCCTACTACTAGCTACTCGAAAATTAGGATTATTCTTTAAATATACGAGACAAAATAACATCCCTTGATTTGATAATATGTGATGAAACACCGTGTATCAAATAAATTACATGACTCTCTTACTCCCTATAATTAAGGTGACGAATTAAGCATAAAAAGGGACTTTAAAAGTTGAATGCGATCTACGTTTTAGAATTTGTGAAAAACTATGATTAGTGTAGTTAATTACTTATTAAAATTTTAGATATTGATCATTATTTTTTCAAAAAAAACCAAAGCCTAAGCTTTGGTTTTTTAGTAAATTGTATGTCAATTATTTTTGATCAGGCAAAGCATAGGCAATGATGTAATCACCTACATCTTTAGAGTGGCTTGCACCACCTGCAGAAATAACCACATATTGTTTTCCAGTTTTTGGTGACTTATAAATCAATGGTGCTGCAACAGCAGCCACAGGAAGTTCAGCTTTCCACACTTCTTTACCGGTTTTAGAGTCTAAAGCACGTAAGTAGTAATCTTGAGTACCTGCAAAGAATACTAGACCAGAAGCAGTTGACGTTGGACCACCTAAAGTAGGCATACCAAGAGGCATTGGCATATGAGATTTAATACCTAAAGGTCCAAGTTGTTCAGCAGTCCCCATTGGCACTTCCCAAACGACTTTTTTAGATTTCAAATCAATCGCTGTCATGGTTCCGAACGGAGGGCGGTTACATGGTACACCCAATGCAGACTGCATGATGTCGATTTTTACACCTGCATATGGACCTGCAAATTGTGGACGTACAGTCCCCATGAATCCTGGAACTTCATCCGTTGAGATTTTGTACTTGCCCATGTCTTCTTTACGTACAAGAGACATACGAAGTGGCATACGCATATCGTTGACGAACATCAAACCTGTTGATTCATCGATAGAAATACCACCCCAGTTCATACCACCTAAAAGACTTGGCCATTCTATATATGGTTTTTCACCCGGCGGGGTATAAAGACCTTGATACACAGAATCTTTATAATCAATACGACAGTTTAATTGGTCAAAGGTAGAGATCCCCCACATGTCTTTTTCACGTAAAGTGTCATTCCCAATTTGTGGCATATCGACAGAATATGGTTGAGTTGGAGAAAGTTTTTCACCTTCAGCAGCACCAGAGGTTGGAACGGCTTTTTCAACCACTTTAGACACTGGTTTACCCGTACGACGGTCTAAGACAAAGATTTGTCCCATTTTAGTGGTTTGAATCAATGCAGGAACTTTTTCACCTTGATCATTGGTCATGGTGTAAAGCACAGGTTGTGACGGTAAGTCATAATCCCATACGTCATGATGCACAATTTGATACGACCACACTGTTTTACCAGTCGTTGCATTGACAGCAACGACAGCCGAACCAAATTTCTCTTTAGCACCACTACGGTCACCACCCCAATAATCTGGAGGACCATTACCAGTAGGTAAATAAACAAGATTTAAGTCTTTGTCATAGGTTGGAATGGTCCACATGTTTGGCGTTTCAAGGGTATAACCTTTACCATCTTTAGGCTCACCAACAAGTTCAGGATTACCAATATCCCACGCCCAAGCCAATTTACCTGTACGAACATCATAGGCACGTACGACACCAGAAGGCTCGCCGTGCACAATATCACGGACCCAGCCACCTAAAATTGCAACATGACCTGCAATGAGAGGAGTTGATGTTGGGTGGTAGCGTTTACTTTGTTCAGTTGGCCCCATGTCATGTAAAACATCGACTTGACCATTGATACCAAACTCAGGGCATAAAGCACCTGTTTTCGCATTCAAGGCAATTAAACGACCATCAACAGTAGAGGTTAAAATACGTTGTGGACATGCTTTGATGCCGTTAGATGCTAAATCGGCAGGTGTAAGTGATTTATCTTTAGTTGCATCGTAGTAGCCTACACCACGACAGGTAATATGTTCCGCAGTTTTTGCTTTAGGATCATATTTCCAAAGTGCTTTACCACTATCACCATCAATGGCAGTGATAATATTGGTCGGTGTACATGAATACAGTGTGCTACCAATTTGAATGGGTGTATTTTCGTCTACACCTGCTTTCAAATCACGACCCGTATGGTAGGTCCAAGCAACTTTCAAATCTTTGACATTTTCAGGGGTAATGTCAGTATATGGAGCGAAACGTGTACCGTTACCATTACGACCAAAATACTCCCAGTTGTCTGGGTTTTCAGCATTTGGTTTTGCTAAACTTGGATCTTGTACGAGATCAACTGGATTTAAAATTTTGCCATGTGGGAAGAATGCGGCAATCAGCGCAACCACACAGGCAGCTAAACCAACGAATCCAACTTGATTGGCTATTTTAACTTTTGTGAGGCTCAGTGCAGGCAGACTACGACTTGCCCATAGGCTTAAAACAAATAAAACAGTTGGGGTCACTAAACGTGGAATATATTGCCAAAAGTCAAAACCTTGCACTTCAGCAATTGCCCAGATCACAGTTGCAATAAATGTGATGATAGACAACCAAAAGCCAGCGGCTTTTTTCATTGCATATAAAACAGCGATGACGATATACGCAACACCAGCAATGAGATAATAGCTTGAACCACCGAGACTCAATAATTTAGAACCTTGGATGATTAAATATAGTGCGATCAGAGCAGTCAGTACGATAAAAAAATATCGGTAGACTTTAGCCCCTACACGCTCTTGCGGAGAGGTTTGTTCTGTGTTCATACCTTGCCTCTGGGTAATATAGGCTTGGTTGAATAGCCAAAAAATTAGAATAAAGTAAAGTCTTTTAAATCGTATGCTATAAATACATGGTGCCCAACAAAACGCATTTGAAATCGTATAAATCTAATTACATTCTACTCATTCAATTCTTGAAGTTATGGCTAGCATTCAGTTTTAAATACTTACAGATAAGGAAATAATTTGGGCTATTGATACCAAATAGTTGCCTATGTAACGAAGTTTGAAGATTGAGTACAATCACACACTGTGATTGTACTTTAGTAGTAGAAGTATACTCCTTTTCAAGTATTGTGTTTTGATCGACATGCTTATTCAAAGATTCAAAAAATTAAGCCCTCCTAAACAACTTAGATTTAAGTCATCATTGAGGGGTGAAAACAGCCTCGTTCGTTCAATTGATTTCAAACCATTACACATGCATGAATCTGATTAATTTAAGAAATATTGAACTGGTAATTTAGAATCTCATCCTTTATTCCTGTTCGAAGCAATTTCTTAACTGCATTGGCAACGATATTCAGACTGAGGTTTCCACTCATCCCATTTAATGTATGTTAAAACATCAAGCTCTAGAGCCAATAGCTAGATGAAGCCTATCACTACTTTCTTTATAGCTATCGTAATATTACTAAGCTTTTGTCTTCTACAAAGAAAGTGAGATAATTTGGAGCGATTCAGACGAATCTACAATGTTAAATGAGGCCTTGAACAAAGCTATACTTCATTCAAATAGAAGTATCTAACCCACTGTCTTAGATATATTATTTTTAAGGTTGAATATCTGCAAAGTTGCTAATACCTTATTTTCTAATAAATTCATTTGTTGTTATTTCTACATCTATTGTTTTAAATCAAACACTTATTTTATCAAATTTGCATAATTTTTATGCAGATTAAATGCTAAAAAGACATTCTGCTAAGTTAAGAATAATCCATCATTTAAAGAATCACGCATTTACGAGTAGCGTTTTGATATCTATTAAAGGTGTCATTATGTCTCATTTAATCTCTGAAAATATTCATGTTATTGAAAATGACTTAGAAGCAATTCATGCAGCGTATCACGTTGCAGATTTTGCTTTGGAAGGTCGAAATGAACGTGATCAGAACCGCCTACTGCCTTTTGCAGAAATCGACTTATTCAGTCAGAAAGGTTTAGGCGGCATTCGTATTCCCAAAAAATTTGGCGGTGCCTACGTGTCCAACAAGACACTGGCGCAGGTTTTTCGCATTATCAATAAAGCAGATTCTAGCGTGGGCCAAATTCCACAAAACCAAATTGCCTTGCTGTATATGATTGACCTCATGGGAACGGATGAACAAAAAGCCTTTATTTTTAATGAAATTTTACAGGGAAAACGTTTAGCCAATGGTGGCCCAGAGCGCAATACCAAAGACACCAAAACCTTAAATACAACGCTGCGCATTGAAAATGGAACGTATGTGGTCGATGGTGAAAAGTTCTATTCGACCGGCAGTAGTTTTGCAGATTGGTTGGCGATTAAAGCCGTTCACCCTGAAGGTCATGTTGTCCTGACCATCATTGATCGACACGCTACAGGCGTAGAAGTGATTGATAACTGGAATGGTTTTGGCCAACGCACAACGTCTAGTGGCACTGTCAAACTGAATCATGTGGCAGTAGATCCCCTATTAATTTTTGATGAACGTAAGCTTTCTGCAGGGCCAACGTATCGCGGTGCCTTTTCGCAATTGATGCAAGTCGCGATCGATGTGGGGATTGCGGAAGCTGCCTTTGCAGACACCCTTTCTGCGGTACAAAAAGCCCGTCCAATTGTAGATGCACAAGTCGAGAAAGCCAGTTTTGAGCCTTACACCCTACAGGAAGTGGGTAAATCTGCCGTTTTATTGGATGCTGCGATTTTACTTTTAGATGAAGCCGCAGATTACCTCGATGAATTAGATCAGCTTGATCAGGTGAGCGAACAACAAGCTGCTCTAGCTTCGATTCGTGTCGCTGAAGCCAAAATCTATGCCAATGATGCAGCCTTACAGATCTCTGAAAAACTCCTTGAATTAGGCGGCAGCCGTGCAAGTTTGAGTGCCCATAACCTTGATCAACACTGGCGCAATGCCCGAGTACACACCTTACATGATCCTGTGCGATGGAAGCTGCATACCTTAGGCGACTATTACTTAAATCATAAATTACCTGCACGCCATGCGTGGATTTAAGGAGAATTCTGATGACCTCATTTCCAAATATTAATTCGCTACAGGCCATATCAACAACACCTGCGCATATTATTCAGTCCGATGCAGAAGCACTTGAAATTGCAAAACAATTAGCCGAACAATTTAGAAAAAATGCCGTGCAACGTGATGCCGAACGCATACTGCCGTTTGATGAAATCGAGGCCTATAGTCAATCTGGTCTCTGGGCAATCACGGTTCCCAAGGCATTTGGCGGTGCCGAAGTTTCAAGTTATACCGTGGCGCAAGTGATTGCGCTTATGAGTGGTGTAGATGGCTCAATTGGGCAAATTCCACAAAACCATTTTTATGCATTGGAAGTATTACGAAACACCGGCACAACTGAACAAAAGCAAAAGCTTTATGCCGAAGTGCTTGCTGGCGCTCGTTTTGGCAATGCCTTAGCCGAGTTTAAAACCAAAACCGCTGCTCAAAAACAAACGTCGATTCGCCCTCATGACGATGGTTTTGTAGTGAATGGTGAAAAGTTTTATTGCACCGGCAGTTTATTTGCACATCGCATTCCCACATTGGTCAAAGACCCCGATGGTCGTGAATATTTAGCCTTTATTGCACGTGAAAGTGCAGGTCTAGAGCTGATCGATGATTGGACAGGGTTTGGACAACGCACCACGGGCAGCGGTTCTGTAAAATTTCATCAAGTTGCGGTTCCTGCCACAGATGTCATTCCCTTTGATCGTGCATTTACGGAACCCACATTGGTTGGGCCATTTGCGCAAATTATGCATGCTGCGATTGAAGTCGGTATAGCCCGCGCAGCCTTTGAAGAAAGTTTGAGCCGCGTACACCAAGCTCGACCATGGATTGATTCAGGTCTTGATCTTGCAAGCGAAGATCCTTTAACCAAATACGAACTCGGTCGCATTGCCGCAGATGTTCGCGCCAGTGAGGTCTTGCTGAAACAAGCTGCTCGCTCCATCGATGCTGCTCGCCCACAGCCCAATGCCGAAAACATCGCAAAAGCCTCATTAGATGTAGCGAAAGTGCGTGCGCATAGTACTGAAACTGCACTGAAAGCGGCTTCAAAATTGATTGAGCTTGCAGGCAGCCGTGGCAGTCAGCGTGAAGATGGCTTAGATCGATTTTGGCGTAATGCACGTGTCCACACCTTGCATGATGCAGGGCGTTGGAAATATTTCTTCATTGCCAATTACCTCCTAAATGGCGTATTGCCCCCACGTCGAGGGACCTTGTAATGAGCCAAATCACCACAGCAGATACCCAATCACATTCTGCCAAGAAAATTTTACTGAATGCCTTCGACATGAACTGTGTCGGCCATATCAATCATGGCTTATGGACCCATCCACGCGATGAGTCACACCGCTTTAATGAACTGAGCTATTGGACCGATCTTGCCAAAACCTTGGAGCAAGGGCTGTTTGACGGGCTATTTATTGCGGATATCACCGGGGTCTATGATGTTTATGAAGGCAATATTGATCTCACACTTAAAGAGTCGATCCAACTGCCGAGCCATGACCCCAGCACCCTAATTTCTGCAATGGCTGCGGTCACTGAAAACTTAGGTTTTGGTGTAACAGTCAATTTGAGCTATGAAACGCCTTATCAATTTGCACGTCGATTTGCCAGCCTAGACCACCTGACCCAAGGTCGAATCGGTTGGAATATCGTGACTGGATATCTAGACAGTGCAGAACGCTTGATTGGGCAAAAAGGCCTGAAAGATCATGATCTACGCTATGAACAAGCTGAAGAGTTTTTGCAGCTTTGCTATAAGTTTTGGGAAGGCTCTTGGGAAAATGATGCGGTTCAAAAAGATAAAGCAAATCGCATCTTTAGCGACCCAAAAAAAGTACATGCCATTCAACACCAAGGCAAGTTCTATCAAAGCCAAGGGGTATTTCAAGTTTCTCCATCGATTCAGCGCACCCCTGTGTTGTATCAGGCCGGTGCTTCACCACGTGGTTTAGCTTTTGCGACGCAACATGCAGAAGGCATGTTTATCGGTGCAGACAGCGCAGAAAAAGTTAAAAATCAGGTACAAAAAATTCGCAGCCAAACTGCAGCGCAAGGTCGTGACCCACAAGCTGTGAAACTCTTTGTTGGCATTACGGTGGTGACCGCAGAGACCGATGAACTCGCCCAAGAGAAATTGGCTGAATACATTCGCTATGCCAATCCTGAAGCGGGACTGGCACACTTTTCCAGCTCGATTGGGATGAACCTCGCCAACTTTGCAGAAGATGAAGCCATTCCGTATCAGCAGACCAATAGCATCGCATCGGTCAATCAAAAATTTAAAGAGCAGAAAATTACGCGCCAAGATTTGCGTGCTCAGCACGTTCTAGGTGGGCGTTATCCGCTCTTTGTTGGGAGTGGTGCCAATGTTGCAGAACAGTTAATTGATTATTTGGATGAAACTGGCATCGATGGATTTAATCTGACTCGCACCGTTGCACCTGAGTCACATCAAGATTTTATTCGTTTGGTCATTCCTGAATTACAGCAACGTGGTCGCTATAAAACTGCATATGACACCGGTAGTTTGCGGCAAAAACTGTTTCAACAAGGTGACCATTTAGCCACGACACATCCTGCTCATCGCTACCGATGTCGCACTTCCGACGCGGGATCTCAGGCAGCAATTAAAAACGTTGAGACAGCATAAGCTGCACTTAAAAAATAAAATTTTAGTCAAAAAATTTAATTATTTCAAAAAATAGAGGTGTGCCATGGCACAAACAGCAAAATCTAAATTCACACTGATTGGTGTGATCGTGGCCATCTTGGTGATTGGCTTAGTCATTTGGAATCAACAAAAGAAAAATCATCAAAGTGAATTGGTGATTGGGATTAGCCCATCTTTTGCTAAACCCTTACAAGTCGCCGCAGATGAAGCCAAGCAGCAAGGGCTGAATGTGAAATTGGTGGAATTTTCAGACTGGAATACCCCGAATATCACTCTAAACCACGGCGATATTGATGCAAACTTTTTCCAACATCAGCCGTTTCTAGACAATGCAAAAAAAGAAACGGATTTTAAAATCAAAGCCTTTGATGTTGGTGCTGCAACCCATGTCGGACTGTATTCAAAAAAGTATAAAAACTTTGCTGATTTACCCCATAAAGCCAAAGTGGTGATTCCGAATGATCCGGTCAATCAGGGCCGTGCCTTACAACTTTTACAGCAAGCCAAGCTCATTGAACTGAAACAGCCAGATAACTTTTTATCGACCTTAAACGACATTGCAGCAAATCCTAAACAACTTCAATTTATTGAGGTGGAAGGCCCTCAAACGGCACGTGCGATTGATGATGTCGATCTGGCTTTTGGCTATCCACATTATTTACGTCTAGCAAAAACTGCCGATCCTGAAAATGCCTTACTGTTTGACTCCAATACCGACAAGCGTTTTGCCATCTTATTTGCCGTTCGTGATGACTATGTAGATCGTGACGATAAACTGCGTAAATTTGTCGATATTTATCAAAACTCACCTAAAGTTAAACAGGCATTGGACGCAGATTTTGGTGCAAAACTGTGGTTCCCTGGTTGGAAATAAGGAGTCGCTCATGGTGAGTTTCGGTTCATCGGTTGAATTTGCCGTCCCCCATATCCAAATCAAAAATTTAAATAAATTTTATGATGTGCAAGGACAGCAGGTTCATGCCTTAAAAGATATCAATCTGAATATTCCACAAGGCAAAATATTCGGCATTATTGGGAAAAGCGGCGCGGGTAAATCTTCGCTGATTCGAACGCTGAATGGCTTAGAACAAATCAGTGATGGCAGTATTCACATCCATCAACAAGAATTATCAAGCTTAACTCACGCAGAGTTGATTGCTCTGCGTCAGCGTATTGGGATGATTTTTCAGCATTTTAATTTGATGTCTGCCAAAACCGTGTATGACAATATCGCGCTGCCCCTTAAAATTGCTAATTTCAGTCAAGCTGATATCGCTCAGCGAGTGAATGAAGTGCTGAAGCTGGTGGGACTCGAGAATAAAGCAGCGCACTACCCTTCTCAACTTTCCGGTGGGCAAAAACAGCGCGTCGGGATTGCACGGGCTTTAGTTCATCATCCGGAAATTTTACTCTGTGATGAAGCGACTTCTGCACTCGATCCTGAAAGCACCTCTGTTGTGCTGTCTTTGCTTAAAGAAATTAATCAAAAGCTCGGTATCACCATTGTGTTGATTACCCATGAAATGCAAGTCATTCGAGAAATTTGCGATCAAGTTGTGGTGATCGATCAAGGCAAAATTGTAGAAGCAGGACAGGTTTGGAACGTGTTTTCTACGCCTCAGCAGCAAATCACACAAGAGTTGCTCAACCTTGAACAGCTTGATTTACCAAGTGATATTCAGTCACAACCGTCAGATCCAAATGATCAAATCATTTTAAAATTACGCTATGAATCGACACTACAACAGTCGCCGGACTTAAAGTTTATTTTTGAGCAATTTCAGGCGCCAGTACATCTGTATCAAAGTCATATCGATAGTATTCAAGGGCATTTAATCGGTTCGTTGATTGTTGCAGTGGACAGCAGCCATTTAGAGATCAACGCCGTATCTGAACAACTTAAACACCATATCGCACAGATTGAGGTACTCGGCTATGCACGACCAACTCATTGATTTACTGATTAGTGGAACCATTGATACCTTACTGATGGTCGGCGTTTCAGCCTTTGTGGCCTTTCTGATCGGCCTGCCTTTAGCGGTCGTATTGGTGTGTAGTGCTGAACACGGGATTTATCCTTCAAAAAGCCTAAACCACACCCTAGGTTGGTTGGTCAATATTACCCGTTCGGTGCCTTTTCTGATTTTAATGGTAGCGCTTATTCCGCTCACGCGCTTTATCGTGGGCACCAGTTATGGCGTTTGGGCCGCTGTCGTACCTTTAACCCTTGCGGCCACGCCTTTTTTTGCACGTATAGCTGAAGTAAGTTTACGTGAAGTCGATCAAGGTCTGATTGAGGCCGCTCAAGCCATCGGCTGTAATCGCAAACAAATCATTTGGCATGTGCTGCTCCCTGAAGCGCTTCCTGGCATCGTCGCAGGCTTTACCGTGACCTTGGTGACCATGATTAATTCTTCTGCCATTGCAGGGGCTATCGGTGCAGGTGGTTTGGGGGATATTGCTTACCGTTACGGTTATCAACGCTTTGATATGCAAATCATGCTGGCAGTGATTGTGGTGTTGGTCGCGATCGTGATGCTGGTTCAAGCTTGCGGAGATCACATTTCCAACCAGCTCGATAAACGCAAAATTTAAAGCGACCCTCTCGATTATTTTTCGTATTTCTTAGAAAAAAGCGTGTCGCTACACATAAAAAAATACCCTAATCTGGATTAGGGTATTTTTTCGATCAGTTGCAAAATTGATTCTGCTTAAACAGAATCTTTAGACCGAATTAATAAGTCACACGGACATAATCGCGATATTCAGGTTTCCAGAAATTCGCTTCAATCTCATGTTCGAGTACTTCAACGCTGACATTTGGCGCAACACCATCAGCAATCGCAGCCAATGCCACTTTCAATGCGATTTTCTTCGAAATATCCTGTAAATAATCCAAACTTGGCAATAAATCGGCATTTGGATCTGCCAATTTTGGTGAACAGTCTGCCAATGCCGTACTAGATGCCATCAGCATATTTTCCGTCACGCGTTTCGCCCCAGATGCAATCACACCGAGACCAATCCCCGGGAAAATATAAGAGTTATTGCACTGTGAAATATGATGAATCTTGCCGTGATAATTCACCGGTGCAAATGGACTGCCTGTCGCAATCAGAGCCTTTCCTTTGGTCCACTCGATAATATCTGCAGGCACCGCTTCGACACGTGATGTCGGATTAGACAGTGGCAACACAATAGGCTGTTCACAATTCGCAGCCATCGTTTCAATGACCTCTTGACTAAACAGCCCCGGTTGTCCCGAAACCCCAATCAATACAGTCGGTTTGGCATGTGTCACCACATCCAATAGGGAAATGACCGAATCTGCATTTGCCCAATGAGCAACGTTATCCGGTGCTTGTGCAAGTTTGCGTTGGAAATCTAAAAGATTCGGCTGATTTTCAGTAATTAAACCAAAGCGATCGACCATAAACACCCGCGCACGTGCTTGAGCATCGGTTAAACCTTCCGCCACCATTTGCTTGATGATCTGTTCTGCAATCCCACAGCCTGCTGAACCTGCCCCTAAGAATGTGACAATTTGATCTTTGAGCTGTTTACCTGCTGCACGTGATGCCGCAATTAAACTTCCGACAGACACTGCTGCTGTCCCTTGAATATCGTCATTGAAGCAGCAAATTTTATCGCGATATTTTTCCAGTAATGGCATCGCATTTTTTTGTGCAAAGTCTTCAAATTGAATCAGCGCTTTAGGCCAACGTTGTTGTATGGCTTTAATCACATCATCGACAAATTGATAATATTCTTCACCGCTGATACGAGGCTGACTCCAACCCATATAAATCGGGTCATTCAACAGCTGTTGGTTATTGGTTCCAACATCTAAAGTAATCGGCAATGTATAGGCTGGACTGATGCCACCACACGCGGTGTACAGCGACAACTTACCAATCGGAATCCCCATCCCCCCAATCCCTTGGTCACCAAGACCAAGAATACGTTCACCGTCTGTAATCACGATCACTTTCACGTTCTTTTTATTCACGTTATGAATAATTTGATCGATATGATCACGGTCAGGATATGAAATAAAAATCCCACGATGACGGCGATAAATGTCCGAGAAGCGCTGACAAGCCTCCCCCACTGTTGGTGTATAGATGATCGGCATCATCTCACTGAGGTGATTTTCAATTAAGTGATAGAACAATGTTTCATTGGTATCTTGAATATTGCGCAGGTAGATATGCTTATTGATATCACTATTAAATGCACAATATTGCTGATAAGAACGCTGACTTTGTTCTTCAATGCTTTCTGTAACGTGTGGAATTAAACCGTGTAAATTAAAGCTCTTACGTTCATCTTCATTAAACGCAGAGCCTTTATTTAAAAGTGGGAGTTCTAAAAGTGTATTTCCGGCATAAGGAATATATAAAGGACGTTTCGTTTTCAAATTTTCACTGGGCATTATTTAACTCGTTTAATTAATCTTTTGTTTTGCACTGCAAAAAGCGAAATGCACAAAAGTGACTATCTCGTTATTTGTTATAGCCTATCCTGATTCGAGCGCTTTGGGGCATTTAGTAAATTGATAGTAGTTTTAGTTAGATTTTATAATCTGATAACTCGATCATACATCTAGTCACAGCAACGCCTATTTTGGCTTAAATGTATACGACTTTTAGCGAATCTTAGAAAATAACAAAAATAATTAATGATTAAATTTCAATTGATTAAATAAATTCAAAACAAAGTTTTAATTTTGGTAGGTCTTTGGTAGGTGTGAATTTAAAACATCCCTCGCAATACTCATTTCAGGTGAGTATCACCCATAACAACTCAAAATGATGGTAGAAGGAATCGCACCATGGCTTTTAAAAATATTGCAGATCAAACAAACGGTTTTTACATCCCTTGTGTTTCACTTTTTGGCCCCGGCTGTGCTAAAGAAATTGGTGCAAAGGCGCAAAATCTTGGCGCAAAGAAAGCGCTTATCGTGACCGATGCCGGTCTATACAAATTTGGTGTGGCAGACACCATTGCCGCATATTTAACTGAAGCTGGCGTAGAAAGTCATATATTCCCGGGCGCAGAACCCAACCCAACTGACACCAACGTACATAGCGGTGTAGATGCCTACAATGACAATGGCTGTGACTTTATTGTCTCTCTCGGTGGCGGCTCTTCTCATGACTGTGCCAAAGGCATTGGCTTAGTCACTGCCGGTGGTGGTCATATTCGTGACTATGAAGGCATCGATAAAAGTACAGTTCCAATGACTCCACTTATTGCGATTAATACCACCGCAGGTACGGCATCAGAAATGACCCGTTTCTGTATTATTACCAATACTGACACCCACGTTAAAATGGCGATTGTCGATTGGCGTTGTACCCCACTTATCGCTATTGATGACCCGAAACTGATGATTGCGAAACCTGCGGCGCTCACTGCAGCAACCGGTATGGATGCATTAACACATGCGGTCGAAGCTTATGTTTCTACAGCAGCCAATCCTATTACCGATGCTTGTGCTGAAAAAGCCATTTCAATGATCAGTGAATGGCTCAGCCCTGCCGTCGCCAATGGCGAAAACCTAGAAGCACGTGATGCGATGAGCTATGCACAGTACTTAGCAGGGATGGCATTTAACAATGCATCTTTAGGTTATGTCCACGCAATGGCGCACCAACTCGGCGGCTTCTACAACTTGCCACATGGCGTATGTAATGCCGTGCTGCTACCACACGTTTGCGAATTTAACCTGATCGCCTGCCCTGACCGCTACGCACGTATCGCACAGCTCATGGGTGTGCCAACCGACGGTTTAACTGTGACTGAAGCAGCTTATGCAGCGATCGCAGCAATCCGTGAACTGTCTGCTTCGATTGGCATTCCATCGAGCCTTTCTGAACTCGGTGTGAAAGAACAAGACCTCAGCATCATGTCTGAAAATGCACAAAAAGATGCCTGTATGCTCACCAACCCACGTAAAGCGACTCATGCTCAAGTGGTTGATATTTTCAAGGCAGCGCTTAAAGCCAATGCTTCTGTGGTCGACTTCAAAGCGGCTGTTTAAGTTAAGCCCTCAAAGGTCTTCATGTTTAAGTGACCTAAGTGCCTACATTACCCTTTGAGTCTGGTGATGTAGGCTCAACTGAATCCATTTCACTTTTTATTTCAGGGAAGCGACTCTAGATTGGTCGTTTTCATACTGAGGTCACTCTTTTTTAGTTCGCATAACAGCATCGATTATTCATTTGACAAAAGCTTATGGCTCATCAAGGATAAAGCATAATGTCCAATAATATTGATGAGTATAATAATGAGCCATTCACATATTCAGTATCAGCCTGACATTTTGGGCGCAGGCTATGAACAAGCCACGCTGACCTTCCCGGATGATTATGAAGGCCCTGTGGTTGCCACACTGGTTCGCAAAAAAGCAGCGGCCCCCACCTCCAAAGCGGTGCTCTATATCCATGGCTTTATCGATTATTTTTTCCAAACCGAAATGGCGGAACGCTTTAATCAGTACGGTTTCGACTTTTATGCCTTGGATTTAAGAAAATATGGCCGCTCCATCCGCCCGCATCAAAAATACTATAATGTGCATGAACTATCTGAATACGATGCCGAAATAGATCAAGCCCTAACGATCATTGCAGATGAAGGTCACGATGCCTTACTGCTTTGTGGTCATTCAACGGGTGGATTAACCACCACCTTGTATGCGGCGCATCATCAAAATCATCCTTTAATTCAAGCCCTTTGGGTCAATAGCCCATTTTATGATTTCAACATGAATCCAGTGAAACGCGCACTGGGTATTCCACAGCTGAGTAAATTGGCAAAAACCTTTCCCAATTTAAAATTTCCAAGTGAACTGAATAAGTGGTACACCGCCAGCTTACACCGCGAACTCAAGGGTGAATGGGACTTCAATTTAGACTGGAAAAAGACCCGCTATCCAATGGTGTATTTAAGTTTCGTGCGGACAATTTATGAGGCTCAAAAAGAGATTCATCGAGGTGTCAGCCTAGATGTACCGGTCTTAGTCATGCACTCGCATCAAACACAAAATCCAAAACGATGGGGTAAAGCAGCACAGACCAGTGATGTGATTTTAGGTGTAAAAGACATCCAAAAATATGCCAAGAAAATTCAAGGCGATGTCACCATTCAAAGCATACACAATGGCTTGCATGATTTAGTGCTTTCGGAAAAAAACGCGCGCGAACAAGTCTATACCCAGCTCTTTGAATGGCTAGCCAATAAAGGTTTTTAACAGCCCGAATGACATTGCAACTTACTGTTTTAATTTCAACAAGGTCTGATGTACGGGATGCGATCTCGGCATCAGCTCGATCAGACGTTCAACCGCATCAATAGCTTCAGGAAAACGCGCGACATGCTTGAGCAGAACATCTGTTTCTTTGGCATTAAAAATCGCTTGGCTTAATCGTGACTCAAGACAATCACGCCATGCCCCTAAAAATGGGCTTTCAGTTTTAGCCAAGAAAACCCCTGAACACAGTTTTAATGCAGAATCGAGATAACCTGCATCTAAAGCTTGCTCGGCTTGTAAAAAGTCGGCTTCGACTTGCGCCAATAAGCGATAGGGTCTTGAGCCTAACATGCCACCCAAAATATCGCGTAGCTGCGACATTTCCGCTTTTAAAGTCCCAACACTCACCTTACGTTCACCATATAAGGCTTGATGCAAAGTATCTAAGGTCATGCCTTGCGGACATAGCGCCAAGATGGTCAAAATTTCTATTTGCCGCGGGGTCAGCACCATCACTTTGCCATTAAATAACACTTGCGGCACAGCAAAGGCCCGAATGTACAAATGCTGTTTTTGAAAATCAAGTAAAGCCGATTGAATAATCGAAGCGCAGCGTTCAGCCGCAAGTAGCCCTAAACTATTGTGGTTTTTCCACACGGTGGATAAATCAACCACGCCCAAAATTTGCTGCGTATGTGGATCGATAATCGGTGCTGCATAGCAGACCCATTCATGTACTGATGGCATGTAATGTTCATTTGAAAACACACAACTCGACTGCTGAGTTTTTAAAGACAACGCTAATGCATTGGTGCCGACCAATTCTTCGCGCCATTGCCCACCTGCAATAAAATGCACACTTTCCGCAGCACTTTGCATTTGCCGACTCGACGCACTCCAAATAATCGTGCTCCCCACATCGCCCACGGCAAGTACCATCGACGACTGTTCGGCAATGTGTTTTAAATCTTCAGCACAATGTTGCAACGCGTGATGCAATGCCGACTGCTGTTGACTCTGAGGACTTAAATTCACCAAAGGCGCAGCACTCCGGTTTTCCGGAATTTCCGCCTGCGCCGATCGCTGCCAAGAACTCGCAATGCTCTCATTCAATTGCGAGCTTTGCTGCTTTGACAGACTCATGCCCTGCCTTAACCGTTCGACATTCTGTCGTTTTTCAGATAAATCCTTCTGTATCATCATTCATTATTCTCACAACAATTCATGACTAAAAATCCGTTTCCCAGCTTATGTTTTTAAGACTGAAAAAAAATATTGTAAACCTTCTTGTCTCCAACCTTTTTCCAACCTTATACAGGCTATGCTAATCAAATAATGTACAAAAGTACCTTATACCAAAGCTGTAGATTGCCACAGATGGGCAGCCCAACAAGATCATAATAAACAAGCAAAGGAAAATTCATATGCGTTATGTCGATCCTAATCAACCCGGTTCAAAAGTTCAGTTTAAAGCTCAGTATGAAAACCTGATTGGTGGCCAATGGGTCGCGCCAGTGAAAGGTGAATACTTTGAAAATATCTCCCCTGTAGACGGTAAAGTTTTTACCAAAGTGCCACGTTCTTCTGCTGAAGATATCGAATTGGCTTTGGATGCAGCGCATAAAGCCAAAACCCAATGGAATGCCTCTTCCCCAACCACACGCTCAAATATTTTATTAAAAATTGCCGATCGACTTGAAGAAAACCTAGAGCTCCTTGCTGTCGCAGAAACATGGGACAACGGTAAACCGATTCGTGAAACCTTAGCCGCTGATATTCCACTCTGTATCGATCACTTCCGTTATTTTGCCGGCTGTATCCGTGCCCAAGAAGGCGGCATTTCTGAAATTGATGAAAATACCATTGCTTACCATTTCCATGAGCCACTTGGTGTGGTCGGACAAATTATTCCGTGGAATTTCCCAATCTTAATGGCAGCTTGGAAACTAGCTCCAGCATTGGCTGCGGGTAACTGCATCGTGTTGAAACCTGCGGAGCAAACACCTGTCAGCATCTTGGTCTTGGCTGAACTCATTCAAGACCTACTCCCACCGGGCGTGCTGAATATTGTGAATGGTTATGGTGTTGAAGTCGGTCGTCCATTGGCGACCAATCCACGCATCTCAAAAATCGCCTTCACAGGTTCAACCGCTGTGGGTCAAATGATCATGCAATATGCCACTGAAAATATCATTCCTGTGACATTGGAACTCGGTGGTAAATCACCGAACATTTTCTTTGAAGACATCATGGACAAAGACGATGAATTCTTAGATAAAACGCTCGAAGGTTTTGCCATGTTTGCGCTGAACCAAGGTGAAATCTGTACCTGTCCTTCACGTGCATTGGTACAAGAAAGCATTGCTGATCGATTCTTGGAAATGGCAGTAGAACGTGTGAAACGTATTAAGACGGGTCATCCACTCGATACCGATACCATGATTGGTGCACAGGCATCGCAAGAGCAGCAAGACAAAATTTTAGGCTGTATCGCTACAGGTAAAAATGAAGGTGCACAGCTCATTACTGGTGGTGATCCACGCAATGAAGTCGGTACAGGTTTCTATATTGAACCAACCATTTTCAAAGGCACCAATGACATGAAGATTTTCCAAGAAGAAATCTTCGGCCCTGTGCTTTCAGTAGCAACCTTTAAAGACTTTGATGATGCCATTAAAATTGCCAATGACACGATTTATGGTCTAGGTGCAGGGGTTTGGTCGCGTTCAGCGCATACTTCATATCGTGCAGGCCGTGCGATTCAGGCAGGTCGTGTATGGACCAACTGTTATCATATCTACCCTGCACACGCAGCATTCGGTGGCTACAAAAAATCAGGGATCGGCCGGGAAAACCACAAAATGATGCTTGATCATTATCAACAAACCAAAAACTTGTTGGTGAGCTATGACACCAAACCAATGGGCTTCTTCTAAGCAGCGTTGAACAATACATGAGATAAAAAGCGAACTTCGGTTCGCTTTTTTTGTTAGAAGCCTCTTCAAAGAATTCATTAAAATTTCTTTTAAAAAGCTGCAAATTTTCTTATGCTTGCTAAACAAATAACTTTATTAATTAAAAATATTTAAATAGCTATGAAATATTGTGTCTCCTGTGGAGAAAAAGCATTAGTACAACATCACTTTTGTAGTGCCTGTGGTCATTCATTTGGTGATCAAGTGTCAGACAAACCTAAGCAAGCACGTTATCCCGCATTTGTGCCCAACCAAGATGATATTTCGACCTATGAACATCATCTCAAATACTTAAACAAATTAAGCTCTTTCCAAAGCAAAGTATTCTATCTTTTCTTCTTTGGTGCTTTCGCGGTCATGTTTTTTACTTTCACAAGTGTATTTTCAGGTTGGGCGTCTGTTTCCAAAGCATTTGAATCTATATGGCTATTTCCTTTTTGTATCATCAGTTGTATTGCCATAAAATTTACAAGTTTGGACTATTGGCTTGCTAAACAAATTTATGGTCGAAATTATCGTTATAAAGACAATGGATTAAGACTCGTTTACCAAGAGCTACCAAGCGCTAAAAATCATAAAGATGAATTTATCTGTATCTTTTGCGGCAATAAACGATTCTTTCGTAAAGGTATTTATGCAAGCGATTCATGCACCGTAAATTGCACCAAATGTCAGCATTATTTATATACGGAATAAAGCTTAAGTTTTTTAAGTTAGTACGCCAAAAATAAGACTCAATACAAATGAAAGCTGAGTAAAAGTAGATGTAAGTAAGACAATCAGCCATGATCCATTCTATAATTTTACTTACATCTACAATAACTTCTGCATTCCCGTCCTAAAACTGGTGCTCATATTCAGTAGCATTCACTCAAGTATTCGTCCAATTAGGCTGATCGTGATGAAGCCTGTAAAGCCGCCTCAACAAAATGTAAATGATCAACACCCCAATATAACTCATCATCGACAAACCAACTTGGCGCCCCAAACACACCACGTGCAATGGCTTCTTCGGTCACCACTTTAAGCTCAGACTTTACTTTTTCATCTTCAAGCCATGATTTAACCTGCGCTACCTCCAATCCAAGCTCCTGCATCAATTGAATTAATTCATTGAGATCATTTAAATTGCGTGGCTGACCAAACATTGCGTTAAAAATACCCGTCAGTACATTGAGAAATACTTCAGGCTGAAATAATTGGACTGCGGTTATCAAACGCATCAACTGCAAAGTATTGATCGGAAAATACGGATTCATCTGTACGGGTATCTGCCATAACTTTCCCCAACGTTGAAGATCAATCATGGAATAACGTGCCTTCGCAGGTACCGCCATTGGGCTACTATTGCCTGTGGCTTTAAACACTCCACCGAGTAGCATTGGCTTCCAGATCAGCTCGGCTTGATACTGCTGTGCAATCTGTTGAATGCGATGAAAACCGATATAACTATATGGGCTGCCGACATCAAAATAAAATTCAATGACTTTCATGTTTTTCGTCCTTTTTTGCTTATTTTCCTAATATTTTTAAATCAGTGCTTACCAGCGTTCCATCCACGGTCGCAGATCTAATTCATGCGTCCATGCATCTCGTGGTTGCTGTGAGAGATGCCAATAATTTTCCGCAATATGTACTGGATTTAAAATACCATCTTGCGCTTTTTTTGCGTACAAATCGGGAAAAGTCTCTTTAATAAAGTCGGTATTAATCGCCCCATCAACCACCACATGCGCCACATGAATATTACGTGGACCTAGTTCCCGTGCCATGCTTTGTGCCAAGGCACGAAGCGCATGTTTTGCGCCAGCAAAAGCGGCAAAGCCTGCGGCACCACGAACCCCAGCCGTCGCACCCGTAAAAATAATTGTGCCAGATTCACGGCTCACCATGCGCTTCGCCACTTCCCGACCCGTTAAAAATGCCGAGAAACATGCCATTTCCCAAATCTTGAAATATTTACGTGCGGTTTCTTCCAAAATACTACATGGCACATTGGCACCAATATTAAAGACCATGACCTCAATCGGGCCAATGTTTGATTCAATGTGCTCGATGAGTTCAATCACTTGCTCTTCTTTTCGAGCATCCGAACCAAAGCCAAAAGCAGTCCCTCCCTGTGCTTGAATTTCAGCAATTAAGGGCTGTAATTTATCGACATTACGCCGCGTCATACATGCGGTATAACCACCACAAGCAAAGCGTCTGACAATTTCACCACCGGTGGCATCTCCTGCACCAATGATCAATGCCACACCTTTGACAGGCTGAGATATATGATTATTTTCCATGACGATCTCCTCGTGCTGGATAGTTTTTATATTCCATTTGCGAACAATTTTATTGAATAACGATCGTTACTATAACGAATACTATGTTATGGTTAATTTATCGTCAATCTTATTTTAAGGGTGTTGCAGATGCGCTACAAACCCGAATACAAACAAAAAAAACGCCAAGAACTTTTAACCATCAGTGGACAAATTGCGAAAAAAGACGGCTTTGCCGCAACAGGTGTGGATGGATTCATGAAAGCCGCTGGCGTCACCAGTGGTGCCTTTTACTCACATTTTTCGTCTAAACAAGAGCTACTTAAAGCCTTAATTGAACATGAGTTACAACACAGTTTTGATATGTGGCAAAACAATCCACATGATAATGCGCAAGATTGGATTGAATTTGAGCTTGACCGCTATTTAACCCCTGCACATGTTCAGCATCCCGAGCAAGGTTGTTCACTCCCCACGCTTGCGAGTGAAGTAGCGCGTGCAGATCAGGACACTAAGTTGGTATATGAAACTGAATTACTGCGTGGTCACGCTTTATTTAGTCAGCATCTCGGTAGCGAAGAACTCGCTTGGGCCATAATCTGCCAACTTGCTGGTGCAATTTTAATTGCGCGAGCAGCTACTGATCCACATTTGCAAAAAAACATTTTAGACGCCAATAAGATGATGATTCGGCAATATTTAGAGAGCCATGTGGCTGCATCAACGTGATTGATTTTTATGTGACAGTTCATGGAGTTAAAGACCGACAGTTTTCCGACAAACTGTTCATCTCTTTCATTTGAATTATTTAAAATCTGTATAAGCTTACCCATTTTTATGCTTTTCAATCGCTTAAAGATTGGGCATAAATGGCACAATTCAAATAAAGTCCTCTTTTCAAGGTTCTGACGACTGTGTATAACAATGAGCCATTAAAGGAAAATGATAAGCATAGGCAAAGAACGCAAAAAAACGTTAGACTATGCAACAATCAATGCAAGTAAATGTCATTCGAGACAAACAAAAAGGTGAAGATTGATGCCGCTCAATACTGTTGAAGAGCTCGTAGCTGATATTCGTGCAGGAAAAATGGTCATCCTGATGGATGATGAAGATCGTGAAAATGAAGGCGACCTTGTTATCGCTGCGACCCACGTACGCCCTGAAGATATCAACTTCATGATTACGCATGCGCGTGGTCTTGTATGCTTAACGCTCAGCAAAGAGCGTTGCCAACAGTTAAATCTACCACTCATGGTAGATGCCAATGGTGCACAGCACGGCACCAACTTTACCTTGTCGATTGAAGCAGCAAATGGCATTTCAACAGGCATCTCACCTGCTGAACGTGCACATACCATTCAAACGGCGGTGGCAGCACATGCTAAACCGGCTGACATCGTACAGCCAGGCCATATTTTCCCGCTGATGGCACAGCCTGGTGGTGTCCTACACCGTGCCGGTCATACTGAAGCCGGTTGTGACTTATCTCGTTTAGCTGGCCTAGAACCCGCATCTGTGATTTGTGAAATCATCAATGAAGACGGCACTATGGCACGTCGCCCAGACCTTGAAGTGTTTGCTGAAAAGCATGGCTTAAAAATGGGGACCATTGCGGACTTAATTCACTACCGCATGACCAATGAGCAAACCGTTGAGCGCATTGATCAACAAACTTTAGATACTGAATATGGTACTTTTGAATTGTTCCGTTACCGTGAAATTGGTAACCCAGACATTCATTTAGCACTGGTTAAAGGCGAACCGAAACAAGGCGTAACCACAGTCCGTGTACACGGTTTCAATCCCGTTCGCGACTTACTAAAACTCAATAAACAAGATGGCGCTCCGGCGTGGAATCTCGATAAAGCACTCAAAGAAATCGCATCCAGCGATCGTGGTGTTTTAGTGTGGATTGGTCAGCGTCATTTACAGGACTTAGGCCCTGCTTTAGAAAATTTAACTGCACCGAAAAATGTTAAATCCAATGCAGCACTGTCACAGCAGTACCAAACCATTGGTGTCGGCGCACAAATTTTACGTGATTTAGGCGTGGAAAAAATGAAGCTTCTTAGCTCGCCATTACGCTTTAATGCATTATCAGGTTTTAACTTAGAAGTGGTGGAATACATCACCGCAAATCAAACATCAGAGAAATAATCGAGGTTGCTATGGCAGTTCGCCGTATTGAAGGTATGTTACATCTCGCGAACGAAGACCGTTATGCGATTTTAGTTGGTCGTTTTAATAGCTTTGTTGTTGAACATTTGCTAGAAGGTGCCGTTGATACATTGAAACGTCATGGCGTATCAGAGGATAATATCACTATTGTTCATGCACCGGGTGCTTGGGAACTTCCAGTGGTTGCAAAGAAACTTGCAGCTTCAGATCGTTTCGATGCCATCATCGCGCTTGGCGCAGTGATTCGTGGTAGCACGCCTCACTTCGATTTTGTTGCTGGCGAATGTGCCAAAGGTTTAGGCGTTGTTGGTCTAGATACTGGCTTACCAGTAATTAATGGTGTATTGACTACGGATAGTATTGAACAAGCGATTGAACGCTCAGGTACAAAAGCAGGCAATAAAGGTAGTGAAGCTGCCTTAACTGCTATTGAAATGGTTAACTTGTTAAAGGCTATTTAACGCTATGTCGCAAACACTTCAAGCAACTTATGCAGCAAAACGTAAAGCACGTCGCTTTGCTGTACAAGGAATTTATGAATGGCAAATGAGCCGCAATCCTGTGCATGAGATTGAAGCACGTACGCGTGTGGAAAATGCCATGCACAAGGTCGATCTCGGCTATTACCACGAGTTATTGACCGAGGTTGTTGCCAATCATGAAGCATTGGATGCGCTTTTAATCCCTGTACTCGATCGCGAAGTTGAAGCCTTAGATGGCGTTGAACTTGCAACACTTCGTCTTGGTGCATATGAACTCAAAGAACATCTTGAGATTCCATATCGCGTCGTGTTAGATGAAGCGATCGAGTTAGCTAAACATTTTGGCGGTGCAGACAGCCATAAATACATCAATGGTGTATTGGATCGTTTAGCGACTACATTGCGTGCAGCAGAAAAACAACAAGCTAATTAATTTTTTAAGTAGTACGTTGTATGGCTGAGTTCTCGATCATTGATACCTATTTTAATCGTCAGAATATTAATTCTGTCGATTTAGGGGTCGGTGATGACTCAGCCTTGCTCACCCCTCCTCCACAGCAACAATTGGTCATCTGTGCTGATACACTGGTTGCTGGACGTCACTTCCCTCTCGACACAAAACCACATGCCATCGGCTGGAAATCTGTTGCTGTCAACCTCTCTGACATTGCTGCAATGGGTGCCAAACCACACAGTATTTTATTGGCATTGAGCCTACCCCAAATTGATCATGACTGGCTCAAAGGCTTTAGTCAGGGTTTATATGATTGTTGCGATCAATTTGGTGTGAGTTTAATCGGTGGTGATACCACACAAAGTCCTCATCTGACGATTTCAGTCACAGCATTAGGCTGGGTCGATATAGGCAAAGCAGTAACCCGCTCAGGCGCTCAAGTTGGTGATTTCATTTGTGTCAGCGGTCAAGTTGGCGATGCTGCGTACGGATTACAGCATTTAGGACACCCACTGCAAAAGCGTTTAGATTATCCAACACCACGTTGCCAACTTGGTCAACAGCTCAAAGGCTTAGCTCATAGCATGATCGATGTCTCTGACGGCTTGGCTCAGGACTTAGGACATATTTTGCATGCCTCTAAAGTGGGTGCAGAAATCGAGTTAGATCAACTTCCTATCGACGACCATGTAAAACAATTACAACAAGAATCCCAATGGCAGTACGCACTCGCGGGTGGTGATGACTATGAGTTATGCTTTACAATAAGCCCGCAGAATTATCAAAAAATTCTGCAACTAAAATTAGATGTAAACATTAGTAAAATCGGTCAAATCACCCCAAATTTGGGAATCCGTTATAACAACCACGGTGTGGACCAAGTCATAAAATTTCAGGGATATCAGCATTTTGCATAAACCAGCCATTAACTTTAAATCCATGTCTTGGTTTAACCGAGTCATCGCATTCTGTGGCGTGGGCTTTGGTTCTGGTCTTGCTCCCAAAGCACCGGGAACATTTGGCTCTGCGTTTGCTTTATTGTTTATTCCTGGTTGGCTTGCAATTGGATTTATCAACTCCATTATTGTCATGATCATCATGTCAATTGTCGGCATTTTTATTTGCGGTCAAACCGCCAAAGTCATGGGTGTTCATGACGATGGCCGCATCGTATGGGATGAATTTGCCGGTCAGTCCATTACCTTCCTCCCAATTTTATATCTTGGGCAAATGAGCTGGACTTGGGCACTGATTGGTTTTGCCCTATTCCGTCTATTCGATGTATGGAAACCGTGGCCTATTCGTGTCATTGACCGTCAAGTCGGTGGTGGCTTTGGCATCATGTTTGACGACATCATTGCGGGTCTTTGGGCCGCACTTTGCATCTGTATTTATTTTTATATTGTGTCTATGTAATAGAAACACCTAGGATTAAACATGTCTACTAGCGTTATTATTCTTGCTGCAGGTAAAGGAACACGTATGCGTTCACGTTTACCCAAAGTTTTACAACCCCTCGCAGGACAACCGCTGCTCGGTCATGTCATCAACACGGCGAAAAAACTAAATGCAGAAGAAATAATTACCATCTATGGACATGGCGGCGAATTGGTTCAAAACGCGTTTGCACATGAAAATGTCAAATGGGTTGAACAAGCAGAACAATTGGGTACAGGCCATGCAGTCAAAGTGACTCTGCCTGTTCTCGCAAAAACCGGGATTTCTTTGATTCTCTCAGGTGATGTGCCTTGTATCACTGAAGCAACATTACAAAAACTATTAGATGCATCTACTCAAACAGGTATTGGCTTAGTAACTTTAACGGTTAATGATGCGACAGGTTATGGTCGTATTGTACGTGAAAATGGCAAAATTCAAGCCATTGTTGAACACAAAGATGCCTCTGAAGAACAACGTAAAATCAAAGAATTTAATACCGGTATTTATGCCGTAAGTAATGCTAAATTGCACGAATGGTTGCCAAAATTAAGCAATAATAATGCGCAAGGTGAATATTACCTGACCGATATCGTTGCCATGGCGATCGCAGACGGTCTCGAAGTGGCATCTGTTGAACCAGAACGTGCTTTCGAAGTGGAAGGTGTCAATGACCGCGTACAATTGGCAGCCCTTGAACGTGAATTTCAAGTATTCCAAGCTAAACAACTGATGCAACAAGGCGTTCACCTGATTGATCCTGCACGTTTCGACTTACGTGGTACATTGACTGTTGGTCAAGATGTCCGTATCGATATCAACGTGATTATTGAAGGTGATGTTGAACTCGGTGATAACGTTGAAATTGGTGCAGGTTGTATCATTAAAAACTCCAAGATTGCGGCAGGCACTAAAGTTCAACCATATAGCGTTTTTGACAGTGCCATTGTCGGCGAAGATGTGCAAATCGGCCCGTTTGCGCGCTTGCGTCCAGGTGCAAAACTTGCGAATGAAGTGCACATCGGCAACTTTGTTGAAGTCAAAAACTCAAGCATTGGCATAGGTTCAAAAGCCAACCACTTTACCTATTTAGGCGATGCAGAAGTAGGCGCAGGTTCAAACATTGGCGCAGGCACCATTACATGCAATTATGACGGCGCCAACAAATTTAAAACCATCATTGGTGATCGCGCCTTTATCGGCTCAAACAGCTCTTTGGTTGCTCCAGTACACATTGGGAATAGCGCAACTGTCGGTGCCGGTTCAACGATTACACGCGATGTAGCAGACAACAGTTTAGCGGTGGAGCGTTCAAAGCAATTTGCCAAAGAAAACTATCCGCGTCCGCAAAAGATTAAGAAATAAGAGGAATTCATTATGTGTGGTATCGTCGGCGGCGTTGCAGAACGTAGTATTACCAATATTTTAATTGAAGGCTTAAAGCGTCTTGAATATCGTGGCTATGACTCTGCGGGTTTAGCGCTGATTAATAAAGGCCATGTTCTACGTGAACGTCGCGTAGGTAAAGTTGCAAATCTTGAACAAGCCGTTGAAGAAGCAGATATCGCAGGTTCGGTCGGTATTGCACATACACGCTGGGCAACCCATGGTAAACCGACTGAAAATAATGCCCATCCGCATATCTCAGGCAATGTGGCTGTTGTTCATAACGGTATTATTGAAAACTATCAAGAGCTTAAAGATGATCTTGAAGCACTTGGTTATGTCTTTACCTCACAAACAGATACAGAAGTTGTCGCGCATTTAGTCAATGATGCTTTAAAAAGCACTCCGAGTCTTTTAGAAGCAGTTAAAAGTGTCGTGCCTCAACTCAAAGGTGCTTATGCACTGGGTATCGTACATACCGACTATCCTGATGAATTAATCACGGTCCGTGAAGGTTCACCTCTTGTGATTGGTGTCGGTATTGGCGAGAACTTTATTAGCTCGGATCAATTGGCACTTTTACCGATTACCAACCGTTTTATCTACCTTGAAGAAGGTGATATTGCACGTTTGACACGTAATACCATTGAAGTATTCGTCGATGGTAAATTGGTGAATCGACCAGTCAAAGAGCTTGATGCGACTGTCAGCAATGCTTCAAAAGGTGAATATAAACACTATATGCTCAAAGAAATTTATGAGCAGCCTGAAGCGATTAAGCAAACGATTTCACAAGCATTAAATGGTAATGCGCTTCGTGATGATTTCCTTGCCAATGCAGCTCAAGATTTCAGCCAAATTCAACAAGTGCAAATCATCGCTTGTGGTACTAGCTACCATGCCGGTATGATTGCCAAATATTGGTTTGAACAACTGATCGATGTGCCTTGCCAAGTCGAAATTGCCAGTGAATTCCGTTATCGCTCGCCTGTGATTGTGAATAACACACTGTATGTTTGTATTTCTCAATCAGGTGAAACAGCCGATACTTTAGCTGCACTGCGTGATACGCAAAAGCGTGCAGCAGCGAAAAGCTTGAATATCACCACCATGACCATTTGCAACGTGGCAACCTCGTCGATGGTCCGTGAAACCAACTACAGTTTGTTGACGCTCGCAGGCCCTGAAATTGGTGTTGCTTCGACCAAAGCATTTACCACACAGCTTGCGGCATTAATGCTATTGGTATTGAAAATTGGTCAAATTAAGCAAAGCATTTCAACTGACCGTGTTTCTGAAATTATTGCAGCGCTTTGGCATACACCAAAAGTGATTTTAGATACTTTACAAAATAATGCTGAGATTCTACGTCTATCAGAATTATTTGTTGAAAAAAATCACTGTCTATTCTTGGGTCGTGGAACTGAGTTCCCTATCGCCCTTGAAGGTGCTTTGAAACTTAAAGAGATTTCATATATCCACGCAGAAGGTTATGCGGCTGGTGAATTAAAACATGGTCCATTGGCACTGGTTGATAATGATATGCCTGTGGTGATTCTTGCTCCACAAGATGACATGTTGGATAAACTCAAATCGAATATGGAAGAAGTGCAAGCGCGTGGTGGTGAGTTGTTTGTTTTTGCAGATGAAAACAGCGGCATCAAAGCGAAAGATCGTCAACACGTGGTTTATGTGCCAAGTGTGAATGAAATATTGTCACCAATCGTATACAGCGTACCCGTGCAATTACTCTCATACCATGTTGCCGTGCTGCGTGGAACAGATGTCGATCAGCCACGTAACTTGGCGAAGTCAGTGACGGTGGAATAATAATTTTTGATCAAGGGCTGGAATTTCCAGCCCTTTTTTCTATAGTTGGAAATAACATGACAATGCTTACTTGTTTTAAAGCCTATGATATCCGCGGCAAACTTGGTACAGAACTCAATGAAGAGATTGCTTATAAAATTGGTCGTGCGTATGGGCAAATTTATCAACCAAACAAGATTGTGGTGGGCTGCGACATCCGTCTCAGCAGTGAAGATTTAAAACAAGCCACCATCAAAGGTCTGAATGATGCGGGTGTTGATGTATTAGATTTAGGTATGACGGGGACTGAAGAAGTCTATTTCGGTGCCTTTCATCTAGATGTTCAAGGTGGGATCGAAATCACGGCAAGCCACAACCCGATGGACTATAACGGCATGAAATTGGTCCGCGAAAATGCACGTCCGATTGGAGCAGATTCAGGGTTAAAAGAAATTCGTTTATTGGCTGAATCAGGCAACTTTAATGAAGTTATCACTAAAGGCAAGACTGAAAAATACAATATTCTGCCTGAATATATTGATCATTTAATATCATATATTGATCCTGCTAAAATTCGCCCACTCAAATTGGTCATGAATGCGGGTAACGGCGCTGCTGGTCATGTGGTTGATGCCATTGAAGCAAAATTTAAACAGTTCAATATGCCTGTTGAATTTGTCAAAATTCACAACGATGCCGATGGCACCTTCCCGAATGGTATTCCCAACCCGATTTTAGTTGAAAACCGTGACAGCACCCGTAATGCGGTGATTGACCATCATGCAGATATGGGTATCGCGTGGGATGGTGACTTTGACCGCTGCTTCTTATTTGATGAAAAAGGTCAATTCATTGAAGGCTATTATATTGTCGGTCTATTGGCACAAGCGTTCTTACTGAAACAATCTGGTGAGAAAATTGTGCATGACCCTCGCCTGGTTTGGAATACCTTTGATGTGATTGAACAATACCAAGGTGAAGCGATTCAGTCTAAATCAGGGCATTCATACATTAAAGAAAAAATGCGTGAGCACAATGCAGTGTATGGCGGTGAAATGTCAGCACATCATTACTTCCGTGATTTTGCTTACTGTGACAGTGGTATGATTCCTTGGTTATTGGCGATTTCTGTACTCTCAGAAACCCAGCAAACATTGTCTTCACTGGTTGAAGGTATGATTGAAAAGTTCCCTTGTTCGGGTGAAATCAATTTTAAAGTTGCGGATACTCAAGCCACCATTCAAAAGATTTTTGATCACTTTGCCGATCAAAATCCTGCGATTGATGAAACAGATGGCGTCAGTCTGAATTTTGGTGCATGGCGTCTAAATGTACGTGCTTCTAATACTGAACCTTTATTGCGTCTTAACATTGAAAGCCGTAAAGACCAAAATCCGAAACCGATGCAAGCCTACGTGGATGAATTAACACAGCTGATTCAAGGTTAGTATTGTTCTGCATTCCAATAAAAAAAACCATTCAACTTATTCATTAAGTTGAATGGTTTTTTTCTTAGCTCAACTAGAAAGAAATTCTATTTAAGCTGACAACTGATTAAAATAATGAACGATCCAATGGAATTTCGACTCCGATAGACACTCCCGCATCTTGACCATAGACATCAGAATCACTCACCCATCCATTCAGTTTCAATGGCGCATTTGGTTTTAAGTAATGTGTCCAAGTAAGATCTAAAGCTTTAATTTCATCTTTTTGAGTAAATGCCTGATTATTTATCGAATTTGATTGATTAACTTTTGCCACCATTACTCGCCCATTTAAGCGATTCATAACATCAAAGCGAATGTCTCCACCGAGACTTAGCATTTGACCATCCCCGCCCATGGCATGCCCTAACGGGAAGCCGTGTTGATAATAGCCATCTTGATAAATATAGTGATTATAGGAAATACCTTGTACGTCTCCATTGGTTCGAGTATCAGCCCATTCTGCATACACCTGCAGAGGTAAATTATTCAATTGTGAAGAATAATCGACACCAGCTAAATACATTTTTTTTGAAGGAAGAAGCCCAGCTTCATCTTCACCTACATATTGCCCATAAAGGCTAATCGGCACACCACTCCAGTGGTTTAAATTAAGGCGTGCATCAAAACCTGCAATTTGATTAGACTTATCTAGATCGCCATCATAAAAGTTGTCATTACCTTTAATTGCATTCCATAATGAGTCAAAACTTTCTGAGCGCCCCTCACCTCCCCATTGAAGAATTCGAGAAGCGCCTAGCTCCAAGTAAGGCAATGGCTGTGAAGTTAGACGCAGCCCTAATAGTTTGGCATCTGGAATCGCACTGTAGTCATCTAATTGACCTGCAAAAGCTTGATATTGCCAAGGTCCAATCCATGACAGCCACTTTGTTTCAAAGGCCTGTTGTTCTGCTCTTTGCATAGTAAAACCATAAACAGGGCGACTCGCATCACCACGGATTAGGCTTCCTTCATGTCCAGGTCCCCAATAGGTTGGGATTTGTCCCGCAATCAACCATTGATTCCACAATTTTCCTGCAATATAAGAACCTTCTAAATTGACATCCTGCCCATGATCAATGATTGGATCTTTTTCAGCATTTACTCGCAGTCTTGCATCCCACTGCTTTCCACCTGCATTCAATTCAAGCGCCGCTTGATATTGCGATTTTTGCTCATCTGCAAATTTTTGCGGGATGTTTTGTAGATCTGTTTCAGCAAATAAAGCCAACTTAATAGAGGTATTTTCTGCTTCTACATTTGCCATAACCGAATTGACAACTTTCTGCTGAGCATTATTTTCAATTTTGGCAGTAGATAACGCACGCTGAATTTCTTCACCACTCAATGGCCAAGTCGAGGTACTGATTTGGATCACACCTTGTTGGTTTAGCCAATTTAGATCTATACGTAGATCATCATTATTCAAAATGATCCCTTGAGCGTAAACCGGCAGAGCTAGAGAAGAAAAAATCGCAAGTGATAGAACTCTAAGGGTTTGATATTTCATATATTATTTCAATCAATTTATCTTTCACATATGATAACGATTTTTTTCAAATAAAAGATAAGATCTATCATCATTTTTGCACAATCAATACACGACTCATGACTTAAGTTAAATAGTTAGAAATATGGCAAATACAAAATTCGCCATACTGTCTTTAATGAATTTACACACTAAATTTAAATCTTAGTTGTATCCATTCGGATTTTGCTTTTGCCAGTTCCAGCTATCCTTCAACATATCTTCTAAACCATATTGAGGCTGCCAATCTAATTCTGCGACAGCACGGGCATTATCAGCAAATGAGGTTGCAACATCACCTTCTCGACGAGGTACATATTCAAAGGGTATCTCAATACCATTTACCTTCTCAAAAGTATCTCGAATTTGTTTTACTGAAATCCCATTGCCTGTACCAATATTCCAAGCGCGGCATCCTTGCGTTTTTAAACGATGATTCAATGCGCATAAATGTGCATTGGCCAAATCAACTACATGAATATAATCACGCACACCTGTACCATCTACCGTGTCATAATCATTGCCAAAAATTGACAACTTATCACGACGGCCGACTGCCACCTGTGTGACATAAGGCATCAAATTATTGGGTATCCCTTGTGGGTCTTCACCCATTTGACCACTTTGATGTGCCCCTACAGGGTTAAAATAACGCAGCAAAGCGATTGACCAGCGCTCATCTGCAGCCGATAATTTTTCTAGTAATTGCTCGACAATCAGTTTGGTATAGCCATAGTTATTACTTGGCATACCTGTAGGCATGGTTTCATTCAAGGGTGAAATATTGGCTTCATCATAAACGGTTGCCGATGAACTAAAGACCAACTTAAAGACTTGAGCACGCTCCATCGCTTTAACTAAGCTAATAGAACCTGAGATATTATTTTCAAAATATTTTAGTGGCTTTTTTTGGCTTTCACCCACAGCTTTTAAACCTGCAAAGTGAATCACAGCATCAATAGAATGATGCTGAAAAATTTGATCTAAAATTTGCTGATCGAGAATATCACCTTCAACAAAATCTAATTTTTTAGCTGCCAACGCTTGAACACGTGCTAAAGATTCGACAGAACTGTTGGATAAATTGTCCAGTACAACAACCTCATGCCCTGCGCTCAAAAGTTGAATACAAGTATGTGAACCAATATAACCTGCACCACCTGTTACTAAAATTTTAGCCATTTGTTTTTCCTAATAATATGTGTAGTAAGCCTTGCGTTGAGCCATCTAAATCCGAAATATCCTTTCGATCACCATTTAATATTGGAAGTAGCTGATTGGCAATTTCCTTGCCTTTTTCTACACCCCATTGATCAAACGGGTTAATGTTCCAAAGCACCGACTGTACAAAAACTTTATGTTCATACATTGCGATCAACATGCCCAAACTATATGGATTTAGCTCTTGCAATAAAATGGTTGAACTTGGTTGATTGCCTTCATATTGTTTATATTCCGGCAAATCTTGTACTTCTTGTTGATTTAAAGCTTGATTACCAAATGCCAGTAAGCGCGATTGAGCCAAACAATTGGATAAGGCCAAATGATGCTGTTCTACCAGCGCCTCTGCATTATCGACATAGGTAAATTGTTGGGCCTGATAGCGCTGCACTGGCGCAATGAAATCACAGCTCACTGCTTGACTGCCTTGATGCAGCAATTGGTAAAAAGCATGTTGCGCATTTGGTCCCACTTCCCCCCATATAATCGGGCAAGTATCCCAATCCACTTTTTGACCATTACGCTGAATCGATTTACCATTCGACTCCATTTCCAACTGCTGCAAATAAGAGGCGAAATATTTCAAACGCCCATCATAGGGCAGTACTGCATGGGTCTGAATATCAAGGAAATTATTATTCCACGCACCCAATAAGCCCATTAATACAGGAATATTTTGTTCGAAAGGTGCCGTCTGAAAATGCTGGTCTACCGCATATGCGCCAGCTAACAGTTGTTTAAAGCCATCAACTCCAATCGTCAGTGCAATCGGTAAACCAATACATGACCAAAGTGAATAGCGACCGCCAACCCAATCCCAGAGCAAAAATTGGTTTTCGGCTGCAATACCCCATTCTGTCATTTTATCTGCTTTGGTAGATACGCCAATAAAATGATGCTTTAAAATTTGTGATTCTTGTCCAAGTGCTTTTTCGAGCCATAAACGAACTGTTTGCGCATTGGATAAGGTATCAATGGTCCCGAACGATTTTGAAGAAATAATAAATAGCGTGGTTTCGGGGCGAAGTTGATGCAATAAATCTGAAAGCTGGCTACCATCAATGGTCGACACAAAATGCACATTGAGTGGCTTATGTGTGGATTTTTTGAAATCAGATAAGGCATGACTCACCATCAGTGGTCCTAAGTCTGACCCTCCGACACCAATATTGACCACGTCTTGAATGACTTCACCCGTTGCACCGCGGCATTGGCCAGCATGAATTTTTTCTACCAAAGCATACATACGCTCAAGTTGTGCATGCACTTGAGCTGCTATTTCAGCATGCTGGCGATCCTGCTTCGGCAAACGCAGCGCCCAATGCATAGCTGCACGCTGTTCGGTATAGTTAATTTCTTCAGTAGAAAATAAACGCTTTATCCACGACGGTAAATCTTGTGTCTGTGCCCACTGGACTAGATTTTTGACAACGGGCTGATTGACTCTATGTTTACTAAAATCAAAAACCACCGGCTCTAAAGGCACAGAGAATTTTTCGAATCGCTGAGGGTCTTCAGCAAAGAGTTCTGTTAAATGCTTATTTTCAAATTCAGTTTTCAAACTATGAAGTCCGCCTACAACTGAATCTAAATGTTCGACCGTATAGGGTTGAGTTTTCATAGCCATTAACGTCCTACCCCCATATATGCAAAACCTTGAGTCTTCACATACGCTGGATCATAAATATTGCGCCCATCCAAAATCAGCGGATGCTGCATGGTTTTAAGCAACTCGGCATAATTCGGACTCCAATATTGTTTCCATGCAGTCAATAAACACAAAGCATGTGCATCTTGCACTGCCTCATATTGCGTTGTGCAATACATCAGATCAGGCCGCTCACCGTATATTTTTTTAATTTCCGCCAAGGCTTGAGGATCATGCAATTGAACCTTAACGCCTTGTGCCCATAGTGCTTTCAGCATGGCATGAATAGGAGATTGTCGCGTACTGGACGTTTTTTCTTTAAATGCAGCGCCCCATATTGCAACAGTTTTCCCTTTTAAATCACCATGATAATAATTCCATAATTTGCGGAATAAAACTTCTTTTTGCTGCTCATTAATTTCCCAAACTTGAGCTAGTAATTGGCTATTTGCACCAACACCTGACACCGTATGCGTTAGGGTCTGAATATCATGTGAAAAATTTTCTCCACCAAAGCCTGCACCCGGATAGAGATAAGATCCTCCAATACGATTATCCGCAGCCATCCCCTGACGAACTGACTCAATATCAATGCCTAATTTCTCAGCAACCATTGCCAAGTCATTGATATAACTAATTCGTGTCGCCAACATGCCAGAGATACTCAACTTGGTAAATTCAGCATCTAAAATGGGCATAAAAAGATACTGCTGCTGACGTGGGAATAAAGGGCGTAAGAGTTCCTTAATTTTAATTTGAGCAGCATCTGATGCAGACCCAACAATCAACTGCTTGGCTTGGGCAAAGCTTTGTAAAGCGTTTCCTTCCTGAATCATGTCGGGTAAATAGACCCACTCATCTTCATGCAAAATTTTTGCAAATTTTTCTGTCCCATGTAGTCCTAAAGTAGACGCATTGATCATCAGTTTAGGGTGAATAATGGGACGTTGTTTGATGTTTTGAAGAATTTCAATACATTGCTTTTCTTCGGCAGGGTTAAAACTGAAGAAATAAGCATCTGCATCTAAAGGAATATCATTAAAGTCGCAGTATTTTAAAAAACTACTTTGTTGTTTGTTGAGTAGATTTTTTACAGCTTCATCTTGCATAAACACATGTTCGCTTTCATACGTTTTCAGTGGTTCATACCAAAAAACGTGATGACCGCATTCTGCTAGCAAAGCAGCAAATACACCTGAAAAGAGCGTTTGTCCAAATACTGCAACCTTCATATCAATCTCTTTTTATAGTTTTAGTTCTTTGATCAGCGCTTTAAATTCCTCACCTAATTTTGGATGGTCTACGCCATAATGTAAAACTGCTTTGAGATAGCCCAGTTTACTGCCGCAATCAAAGGTTTGCCCTTTCATGCGATAGGCTTCCACTGTATCGGTCGCTTGCAAAGCTGCAATTGCATCGGTGAGTTGAATTTCATTACCTGCCCCTTTAGGCGTGTTCTCAAGTAATTGCATAATTTTCGCAGGCAAAATATAACGACCAACCACAGAAAGATTTGATGGTGCTTTACCCACTGCGGGCTTTTCTACAATCCCTTGCATTTGGATGCTATGACCTTCAGCAGGTGTCGATGCAACATCCACAATGCCATATTGATCGACCATGTGATCTGGTACAGCTTCCACCATAATTTGTGATGCATTAGTTTCATCAAAACGTTGAATCATTAAGCTCAAATCATTGGTTTCTGATGAATCTTTTACAAGAACATCTGGTAATAGCACAGCAAAATCATCATCACCTACTACAGCTTTTGCACACAGTACAGCATGGCCTAAACCAAGTGGCTGTGGTTGACGTACGCTGATCACACTGACATGTGGCGGTAAAATTTCAGTGATTTCTTTGAGTAAATCAAATTTCTTTTTATTTTCTAAGGTTGTTTCTAGTTCGAAATTTCGATCAAAATAATTTTCAATTGATGCTTTTGAACTGTGTGTGACCAAAATAATCTGGTCAATACCAGCAGCAATTGCTTCTTTAACTACATATTCAATCGCTGGTCGGTCAACCACGGTGACCATTTCTTTGGGAATGGATTTACTCGCAGGTAAAAAACGTGTACCTAAGCCTGCGACAGGGAGAATGGCTTTTTTGATCATATGATTCATTAAAAAAATAATTTATTTATCGATTGATTCGGACTGAGAATTATTTTGGCTTGAAAAACGGACAGCTCCAACCTCTTGGTCCGGAGCATTAATACCTTCTTTCTTTAACATGACTTCAACTGTTTTAAACATAATTTTAAAATCAAGCCATATCGTATGCGTATCAACATATTGTACATCTAACTCAAATTTTTCTTCCCATGAGAGATTATTGCGTCCACTGACTTGAGCAAGCCCTGTCATACCTGGCTTTACGTCATGTCTTCGCATTTGCTCAGAAGTATAGTGTTCCAAAAAGTCTTTCATTTGTGGACGTGGTCCAACAATACTCATGTCACCTTTTAGTACATTTAAAAGTTGTGGCATTTCATCTAATGTTGTTGCTCGTAATTTATGCCCAAATGGTGTAATTCGTTGATCGTCTGGTAAAGGATTTCCTTCTTTATCAAATGCATCTTTCATCGATCGGAACTTAATCATTTTAAATAATTTACTATCTTTTCCAGGGCGTTCTTGAAGATAAAAAATAGGTGAACCTAAGTTGTTACGAACCTTAAATGCAACCCAACAAAAAATTGGTGATAAAAGGACGAGTGCAATCAATGAAATTACTATGTCAACAATGCGCTTCATATCAGTCTTCAATTTCCATAATTTCAAATAGTTTTTTATTTACTTTATGAACATCAAATTTTTCACATGCAATCTTATAACTTTCCTTGCCCATAATGTTGATTTGGTCAGGGTTTTCAATAAAAAAACACATTTTTTCTACAAGTGCATTGACATCCCATTTAGGAATTAAGAATCCATTGACCCCATCAATTACAGTATCACGACAACCCGGTACATCTGTCGTAATTACGGGGCGGCCAATGGCCATTGCTTCTTGTGTACTGCGAGGTACGCCTTCTCGATAATATGAAGGTAATACAAATACTGCACTCTCTGCTACATGTTCAGATACATTATTTACATAACCAGGATATTCAATAAGCTTCGACGCTATAAGTTTATCTAATTCTGATTGTGAAAGGCCATATGGATTTTCTAAATCCAAACCTCCAATTACTTTGAAAATGGTTTTAGGATACTTCAATTTTACAATTTTTGCTGCTTCTAGATACTCATAAATACCCTTTTCAGCAAGCAGTCTCGCCACAAAGATAAAAGAGATATTTTGTGAGTCATTCCAAGGTTTATAAGGATAATCACACAAACTCAGGCCGATAGGACCTAAAACATTTACAGCATTTGGTGTATGATAAATTTTATTCTTTTCTATTAAATCAACAGGATCATCCTTATTCAAAAAAATAATTTTATCTAAAAAAGGAAAAACTATCCGATAAAGAGAAATTTGAACAAATTTTATAATTTTAATTTTAATGGTTTGACCATTTTTATGCTCAGTAAAAGGAGAGCCTAATCCCTCAATCATACCATTAATTTTTGGTACATGCGCCAACTTAGCAGCTATAGAACCATAAATTACAGGCTTCGTAAAATAAGAAAATACTATATCTGGTTTAATTTGATTAATTTTCGATTTTAGTTCATATATCGTTCTAAAATCTGAAAATGGATTAAGACCAGCTCTATTCATTTTATAAGTAATAGGGTGAGTGCCTAATCCTTCCAATTTTTTTAATTGTTCTTCATTAAAATCACATACAAAAGCATAAACCGTCCAATTATTCAACAAAAATTCCTTAATTAAATCAGAACGAAAATTCAGCATCATTGATGCTGTATTTCCAATCAAAACAACTCTCTTCTGGATCATTTTTTTAACCACTCTATAGTTAAAATAGGAATTTAATTAAATAATTTTGATAAGGAATCCAACCTTCATCAGCAAAATTACCATAATTAAACCAAATAAATAATGTTAAGGTTGAAAATAAAAAAATTGTAATTAATAAGTAAATTCTAGCTTTGAGACCATAGACTCCACACAAAAACGCATAAACAAATACATCAAAAAAATATAAATACAAATTAAACCTATCAGACAAAGTTGAATAAAAAAAGGCTAAAAACACACAATAAAAAATTAAAATCAACAAGAAATCCAATATAAAAATATTTTTACCAAATTCACTTTTAAAAATATTTCTACTATATAAATACAAATAAATCGGAATCAAATGGTAAGTTAAACGAAATAAAGCACCACTAGAACTAAGTTCACTATCAGAACTAGTATATATATTCTCCCCATTAATTGATGAATAATATAGAGCACCTGTAATAAATATTATTGATAAAAAAACATATATAAAAATCATTAATTTATTTAATCTAAATTTTAAAATATAAAAAATTGGAAATATAACAATTAAAAAAATTGCAGACTTATGAAATAATGAAGCAAAAAAAATTAATAATAAAAATTTATATTTTTTATTATTCATCGCAAAGTATAAAGCCAACAAAGATATAGATATAGCTACAGATTGCCTAACATAATTCATAGAAACTACAATTATAAAATATGTATAACTAACAAAAAAAGGTATGGCAACATATTTAAATTTTTCTGAGAATTTATAAAGAAAATAAAATAATATTATAGAACAGCTTAAATTTACAAGCCACATCCCCTCAATACCAATTTTATTTGATAAATAATTAAATGCACCATACATTGGATCAGTATATAAAATAGTGTCTTTAAAACTAAGGCCGTCTAGATAATCATAAATTATTAAATAGGTATACCAATCCACTCCTATTTCATAGCGAAAACCAACAAATAAAATTATAAAAACAAAAGTAAAAGCGTAAAGATATTTAAAAATAATGTTATTTTTTTCAAAAAAAGCTAGTAGGGTTATCCACCCCCAAACCAACCAATATATTAACATCAGATAATTACCCTATCTTTTTTAAAAAATCACAAAAATTTAATATATATTTTTCTTGATTATAATAAGTTAAAAAAACCAATCTAACCTCATTTAAAAAATTACCTTTAAAATCAATTAAACTTGAAGAAGAATCAAACCTAGTGATTGTTTCTTTCCACGTTTTTACTGTATCATATGCATTCAACATTACGAAATAATTGCTTTTTCTAATATTTTCGTTAAAATCATCGATTACATTTGTGTAGATTGGAATTACTCCATTAGCTAGATAAGAATTCATTTTTGTTGGCGTAGACACATTATTAACAATGTGATCTTGCCTAATAAGAAAACCATACTTATATTTCATAAGTTCAGCGTCCAATTCATTTAAACTAACAAAACTAATTTTATAGTTTTTAATATTATATCTTTTTATTAATTCTTCAGCTTTAATTTTGTCTTTTGTTAATAAAGTTAAACTCGCCGCTGGAATACTCTTTTCAATCTGACAAAATATATCCAAAGTTTCCTCAATACATTGCCACTTATCTAACCCCCCAGCATATACAAATGAAGGTTTATCATACTTATCAACCAGATTAAAAGCATCTTCATTTAGCTTTTTATTAAAACATGGCATAATAAAAAAATTCTTATCTTTTACTCTATAAATGTCTTGATAATAATTATGCATTCTTTCCGATACATAAATATTTATCCAAGAAAATTTTAATGCAAAAAATTCAACGCAATTCCATAGTCTTTTTCTGACCAGTGAATTTCTAGTCATTAGTGCTTCCTCAGCACCAAGCCCCTGGAACCAAGTAACAATTTTTGCTTTTGGATTAAAAAGTTTGACTATAAAACACCATTTTGCTGACATTACAAAAATCTTATTAATTTTTTTTAAATCTGATAAATCTTCAGTTTCTTCAACACTATACCCTGCTTTTATAAATCCATGTTTAAGGATATCAACGTAATAAACTGTTGCTTCATTCATAGTTTTCTTAGGTAAGAAGAAAATAATTTTATTAGTCATTATGAAAGATCACTCAAAAAATTAGCAATACGTTGACTTGCTTTTCCATCACCATAGGGATTATGTAACTTACTCATTTCCATATATAAATCTGAATTATTAAGTAAGTTAGACACTCCCATTTTTATAAGTTGTACATCTGTCCCTACCAATTTTACAGTACCCGCAGCTACAGCTTCAGGTCTTTCAGTAGTATCGCGCATAACCAAAACTGGTTTACCTAAAGAAGGAGCTTCCTCTTGTATACCACCAGAATCTGTTAGAATTAAAAAAGACCTATTCATTAAATATATAAAAGGTAAATATTCTAAAGGTTCAATCAGAAAAATATTATCTTTATTAGATAGATACTTCATTACAGGTTCTCTTACATTTGGATTCAAATGCATAGGATATAGAAACTGTACTTCAGGATAATCATTAGCTAAATCACTAATTGCTTGACATATATTTTGAAAACCCTGTCCAAAATTTTCTCGTCTATGACCAGTAATTAAAACTAATTTTTTTTCATGGTCTAAATATGAGAATTGTTCTTCTAATTTTATTAAAATCTCCTTATCCTTTTTTATTTTATCAACAACATAATACAAAGCGTCAATTACCGTATTTCCTGTCACAATAATATTTTTTAAATCAATATTTTCTTTGACCAAATTATTTTTAGCTTCTTGAGTAGGAGCAAAATGATAATTACAAATTGCGCCAGTTAGTCGTCTATTACCTTCTTCAGGCCATGGGGCATAAATATCATTTGTTCTTAAGCCCGCTTCAATATGACCAACTTTAATTTTATGAAAATAACATGCTAAAGTAGTAGCAAAAGTAGTTGCAGTATCGCCATGAACTAAAACCAAGTCTGGAGTATAGCTACAAAATATTTTTTTTAATCCATCTAAAATTCTAACGGTAACATCTGTTAGATCTTGACCACTTTTCATAATATCTAAATCAAAGTCTGGTGTTATTTTAAATAATTTTAACACCTGATCAAGCATATTTCGGTGCTGCCCAGTTACACACACCTTTATATCTAATTTATAGTTTTTAGATAAATTAAGATATAATGGAGCCATTTTAATAGCTTCGGGTCTAGTTCCAAAAACCAATAGAATTTTCATAAAACTAATTTCCTGACAATTGGTTAATTTCTTTTGAATGAACATAATTTAAAAAAAAGCTTAGGACAAATTGATCCTATTTTAAAAATCAATTGATTAATAGAATACTTATACACTGAAGTAGATTTATTGACAAAAACATTAAAAATATTTACATCTTGAATTGTTTTTGCACAGAGAAATGCATAACTTAATAAAATATCTGAGTATTTTTTTTGAATATTTAAATATTGCTTACCAGTAAACTCATTTACATCAACAGATTCATAAAGATGCTCTACTCTATCAATAATAATTGGGTTTATAAATTTATTTTTAAAGGTGACTCCCACATTTTCACGATACTGACCTAAATATTCATTCATTAGATATATATTACCATACTTGCTTTGAGTAATATGTAATTCAATATCTAGTGTATTCTCATGTAAGCTGTCAATATATTTTTCAATATTATTTAAAAACATTTTTGAAGAATGGCGAAATAAGGTATGTATTAAATACAAATCATATGTAGTGTATTTTCCTTTTGGATTTAAAACATGATCTATTCCAACTACTTCATCATTTTCATTTATTAATTCCATCTGATGTGCACAAATAACACAATCATTATTTTTTTCTAAAACCTCAAACTGCTTTTGCAATTTACCTGGTAATGCTATGTCATCACCATCCATATGTGCAATATACTTACCTTTAGCTTTTTTATAGACCTGCTTAATATTTTCAACTGGACCTAAATTTTCTTTATAAAATAGAGGTACAATTAAGTCTGGGTATTTTTCTACATAGCGCTGAACTATTGAACGAGTGCCATCTGTTGAACAATCCTCACCAACAATAATTTCATATCTAAAGTTTGTTACTTGGTTGACTAAACTTTCAAGGCACTCTGCAATGTAGTTTTCTTGGTTATAAGTAACTACACATACGGATACTTGAATATCATTTTCTATATTCATGGAAATCTCTTTAACACCCTCGATTGAATGATACTTCTGGCTTGTTTAGAACTAATTACCGCAACAACTAGACATAACAGGCTAATAGCAAAAATTTGAAGGAATGCAATATATCTTTGCTCTGAAAAATTCATAAAATGCATAATGGCATTGGAGACAATAGATACACAAAAGATAATTGGTAGAAAAGACTTAAACCACTGCAAATTAATATCAGGTTCAATCATTTTATGTACATAACTGACCCATAGTAAAAGGTAGGTGAGTTGGATCAGTACCCATGCCCAGCCAGCCCCAATTGCCCCATAGTTTTTTGCAGCCCAGATTATAACAGGTATGAGCAAAATGGCAGTTATTAAATTTCCAATAAAATGCAGCCGTAAGTTGCCTTTAGCATATTGTAAGTAATAGGGGAAAGCGCCTAAAGTTAAAATAGCATTACCTAAAGCATATAGCTGTAAAATAGGTGCTGCCTTTTGCGCAAGTACCGCATCCCCTGTCCAAACATAAAGTACATGCTGTGCAAGTGCAGCTAAAATAATCCCCGCAGTCACCACTACAACGGCAACAAACTCGGTTGCACCGACGTAAACTGCTTTTAATTCATGGTATTTTCTTTCACCTTGCAAACGCGCCATTCTAGGCATAATGGCCGAACTTATTGGCGTTCCAATTTGTAAAATCCCACCCGCCACTAAAACTGCCAAAGTAAAATAACCGTACTCAGATAAAGGTAATATACCTGACAAAACAAATTTATCGAGTTGTGTGAGCAAAACCCAAATGGATGATGTAAATGCAATCGTTAAAGCAAAACTTAAAAGCGGCTTAACTGGTTGTAAAGACCAGCCTATTATTTTAGAGGAATTTAATTTTGGTAATAAAATATTAGCTTTCAATGCGAGTATTACAAACTCAAGAACCGCAACAATAAGCTGAAATATAAAAAAACTTTTAATAGTAAAGCCAAAATAATACATGTACAGCAAAACACCGGGAAACCGAAGCGTTGCAATGACAATATTGCTCACACTCAGCCAAACAATGCGCTCGAAGCCTGAAATTACACCGCGATATAAACCGGTCATCCATCTTAAAGCCACGCAGATTGCCATAGTCTGTAGACAGAACAGCACATCCGACATGGCTAAGTTTTCTAATTTTAGCCAATGCTCTGCAATATAGTGATTAAAATAAAATAGTAAACCACCACCAAGACATGCGATTCCGAAAAAAATAACACTCAATGACCTAAAAAGCTGCCGAAAGCCTAAAGCTGATTCTGCACCAGCATTGTATTGTGCAGTTTGCCGGCTGATTGTTGGGGTAAGCCCAAAATCAAGTAAGCTAAAAAGACCTTGCAACATAGCAAAAAAGCCCACTAACCCGTAGGCTTCAGCTCCCATATGTTTCATATATATGGGTAATATTGCAATACTAATAATTACTAAATAAATTTGGCTAACATAACTTGCCAATATATTAAGCTTTAATGAGTTGGTTTTCATATTTCTATAATAAAATATTCATAGTAATACTATGTGGATCAGTTGACTCAACACTTTTAAAACCTAAAGATTTATATAAGTTTAATGCATTAACATTATCTCGCCTAACTTCAAGGCTACAGCTCTTAAAATCTTTTTCTTTTAGCAAAGTAAAGAGCTGGGAGAATATTTTCTTTGATATACCTTTCCCCCTGTACAACTTATCAATCAATACCAAAGAAATAAATGCTCTTCTTGATTCATAGTTATTACAATAGCATGCAATAAATCCTGCCAAATTTTCATCACAATAGTGCTTTAAAAATTCAGCATTTTGATCAATTTTCAAAAAATAATTTTCTTTTCCCTCATTAGAAAACTCAAGAAAATTTGGATTAATCTCCAGTTCTTGTTCAATCAACTCTACACAATCATTATTCTGATATAGCTGCAACACTAATAAACTTCCTTATAATATGCACATATTATAAAATTAAATATTAATTACAAATTTTAGATCAACTCAAAATCACACAATTTCATATTGACCTCATTAATATCATTAAACATCAACACATCAATAATGGATAAGAATGGAACAAACTCTTCAGAAAACTGTGGATAAACTGATTTATTAGCCTTAATGAAAAATAACTCAATATTTTTTTCCTGAAAAACACTCTTAGAGTACAGCTCCATACCACCAATAGGGTTTATATACGTTGTTGCTTTTTCATTTATGCAAATATCCAGAACACGATTTTGACCTGAGAAATATGTATTTGAATACACATCACTGCAAACTTCAAATTCAGTTTTCAAATCTAAGTACTGAGAAACCTCTATAACACTTTTAATTGCTAGCTCTGAAATTGTTTCAGGTTTTTTTTCCAAAATTCTTTCTATCAAAGCATTTATTTTCGAATAGTTCTTCGCTTTTTTATAGCTAAAAAGAATAGAGTTTAAAAAACTTTTCTTCCATTTCTGATATGCACTTTCGCTTATTAGAACATCTTTAATTAACACATGCGAGCTTGCATTACTAAGCGGGATACTGAACATTTTAGCCTGATTATTAATCAAAATTTGATTTCGATTAATCCAGCCTTGTTTAATAAACGTGACATCATCATAAAATATGAATTTATCAACAGCATTTATCAGCTGAAAATACCCAATATATGGCATGAAGTAAGGTTGCATAATTGCTAATTTCATTATATTTCTACCTCACTGCACTCGCAATAAAACTCACAATAACTTCAACTTGTTCAACTGTTAAACTTGGATACATAGGCAAACAAAGCACCTGTTCAGACAACAATTTAGCTTTAGGCGTAAAAGAAACATATTCTTGGTAGATATTCAAATCTGTCATCAAAGGATAAAAATATTTACGTGCAAAAATCTGATGTTCTTTCAATTTATCAAAAAGCTGATCACGGCTAAGCGGATAATCTTCAGAAATCACAATAGGAAAATAAGAACAGTTGTCTCTATCTAAATTTAATCGATCAATACAATGAATACCCTCGACATCTTCAAGTAGCTGACGGTATAAGATATCTATTTTATTACGTGCCTCTAAGGTTTTTTCAATGGTTTTCAGTTGTAATAAGCCTAAAGCTGCATGCACTTCGCTGAGTTTACCATTAAGAGAGACATCACTTATTGTTGTTTCGTTGACAATACCAAAGTTCTTCAATTGATCAATACGTTGTTTCATCTCAACCGTATGACAAACAATTGCACCACCTTCAAAAGTATTAAAGACCTTTGTTGCATGAAAACTAATGATACTCATATCACCAAAGTTTAATAAACTTTGTCCCTGATGCTTTACACCAAATGCATGTGCAGCGTCATAAATTAATTTCAAATCATATTTATCCGCTAATATTTGCAAACGATTTACATCACACGGTATTCCATAACAGTGGACAGGAAGTATAGCGACTGTTTTTTCCGTAATAGCCGCTTCTACTTTAGCAGGATCGATATTCGATGTTTGTAGATCAATATCAACAAAGATAGGTCTCAGCTTATTCCATATAATTGAATGAGCTGTTGCTACAAATGTATAAGGTGTCGTAATGACTTCACCACCCTCTTGCAGGTCCAGTGCTTGTAATGCTGTAACTAAAGCAATCGTTCCATTATTGAATAACGAAATAAAAGGAACATCCAAATATTCACATAGTTCTTTTTCTAATTGCTGATGTAAAGGACCACCATTAGTCAAAATTTTATTTTTCCAAATTTGCTCTAAATAAGGAATAAAATCTTCTAACTCTGGCAATACAGGCTGAGTAACATAAATTGGATTATTCATTATTCTTCAACTACCAAAGAAATCAAATATTGACCATAGTCATTCTTACTCATGCTTTGCCCAATTTTTAACACTTGCTCTTTACTCAACCAACCTTGATTAAAAGCAATTTCTTCTAGACATGCAACTTTATAACCTTGACGCTTTTCTAAGGTCTCTACAAATTGTGCTGCTTCAAGCAAACTTGCATGTGTACCCGTATCGAGCCATGCAAAGCCTCGACCCAATAGCTCAACACTTAAGTCACCTCGCTCCAAATACATTTGGTTCACTGTCGTGATTTCCAACTCACCACGGTCAGAAGGTTTAACTTCTTTTGCAATTTGAATCACATCATTGTCATAAAAATATAAACCTGTCACTGCAAAATTTGATTTTGGTTGCTTAGGTTTTTCTTCTAATGAAATTGCGCGTTTATGCTCATCAAACTCAACTACACCAAAACGCTCAGGGTCTTTTACTTGATAGCCAAAAACTGTAGCGCCTTTTTGGCGAGCTACAGCCTGCTTAAGCATTGGTGTAAAGCCCTGACCATAGAAAATATTATCGCCAAGTACCAAGCACACATTACTATCACCAATAAACTCTTCGCCAATAATAAACGCTTGAGCCAACCCATCCGGACTAGGTTGAATGGCATACTGCAAACGAACACCAAACTGTGAACCATCACCAAGCAGGCGTTCAAAGCTCTCTTTATCCTCAGGTGTCGTAATAATCAGAATATCCTGAATGCCTGCCAACATAAGTACAGAAATTGGATAATAAATCATTGGCTTGTCGTAAATTGGGAGTAGTTGTTTGGATACACCCTTTGTAATTGGGTATAAACGTGTACCCGATCCACCTGCGAGAATAATACCTTTTGTATTCATTATGCATTCACACCTAATCTTTCACGTTGGTAACTGCCATCTTGAACACGACGACACCACTCTAAATTATTCAAATACCATTCAACTGTTTTTCGAATACCTGTATCAAACGTTTCTTTAGGTTTCCAGCCTAATTCATGGCCAATTTTTGTTGCATCAATGGCATAACGTAAATCATGACCAGGACGATCTTGTACAAATGTGATCAGTGACTCATAAGCTTGTCCATTCGACTGGGGCTTTAACTCATCTAAAATCTTACAAATCGTTTTCACGACTTCAATGTTTTGTTTTTCATTGTGCCCACCAATGTTGTACGTCTCTCCGACAACACCTTCTGTCACTACTTTATATAATGCTCTAGCATGGTCTTCAACAAATAACCAATCGCGAATTTGATCACCTTTACCGTAAATTGGAAGCGCCTTACCTTCTAAAGCATTTAAAATCACTAAAGGAATCAATTTTTCAGGGAAATGATAAGGACCATAATTATTTGAACAATTGGTAATCATTGTTGGTAGTCCATAAGTTCGATGCCAAGCTCGAACTAAATGATCTGAACTGGCCTTACTTGCCGAATATGGCGAACTCGGAGCATAGGGTGTTGTCTCCAGGAACAAGTCATCTGTACCTTCTAAGTCACCATAAACCTCATCTGTTGAAATATGGTGAAAACGAAATGCTTGTTTTCTATTTTGATTTAAACCGTTCCAATAATGACGGGTAGCTTCCAACAAGTGATATGTACCAATAATATTGGTTTCAATAAATGCAGCCGAACCTGTAATTGAGCGATCTACATGGGACTCTGCTGCCAAATGCATCACAGCATCTGGTTGAAAACTTTCAAAGATTTGATCTAATGCAATACGATCGCAAATATCAGTTTGAGAAAACTGATAACGCTCACTATCAGCAATACTTTCTAAAGATTCTAAATTGCCAGCATAGGTCAGCTTATCAATATTTAATACTTCATTATTAGTATGATTAATAATATGTCGAATCACGGCAGAACCAATAAAACCTGCTCCACCTGTTACTATAATCTTCATAAATATCCTAAATTTTAAAATTCACTGTATTAAGGTATAGCTTTAATTTTGTTATCCTTAATTATATCATCCAGTTAAATTAAATTTTAATACTACTATTAAAATTACTTATCTATAGATACTGAACAATAACCATCCACATATTTTTTTAGTATCGTAAATAATTCATTTAAATCATCACGATACTTGTAATTTTTAAGCTGTATAAATATTTCAGAAACCTCTAAATATCCATAATATTTTTCATAAGACTTTAATATCCTTTCATGCTCCGTCTTTTCAACATTTTCAGCATCAATTAACAACTCTTCATATAACTTTTCACCCGGACGTAGACCTGTAAATTGTATCTCAATATCACCTATACCATTTTCATCGATTGCTCGAAAACCACTCAAACGAATCATTTGTTTAGCTAAATCTACTATTTTAACTGGCTCGCCCATATCCAATAAAAATACATCACCGCCAGTCCCCATCGCACCAGCCTGAATCACCAACTGCGCAGCTTCAGGAATGGTCATAAAATAACGCGTGACTTCTGGGTGCGTTACTGTAACAGGCCCGCCTTGAGCAATCTGCTTTTTAAACAAAGGGACGACAGAACCTGACGAACCGAGTACATTACCAAAGCGCACAATACTAATTTGCGTTTTTGGATTCGTCGACGCTAGGCCCTGACAATACAATTCTGCCATGCGTTTAGACGCGCCCATCACATTGGTTGGACGTACCGCTTTATCTGTTGAAATTAAAACAAAAGTTTCAACATTTTGGTTTACCGCTGCATCTACACTACGCTGTGTACCAATGGAGGTATTATAAATACCTTCAAATGGGTTTGCTTCAACAAGTGGTACATGTTTATAAGCTGCGGCATGATAAACTGTTTGCACTTTGTACCCTTGAATAATACGTTCTAATTTTTGCTGATTAGTGACAGAACCTAGCACTGGAATAATTTGTATATCAGAAGCCTGCAATTCACGATCAATTGAATACAAAGCAAATTCAGACATTTCAAACAGCACTAACATTTTAGGCTGATGCTTCACAATCTGACGACATAACTCAGAGCCGATCGACCCCCCTGCTCCTGTCACCATGACCACTTTATTTTTAATATTTTTTTCTAACAGCTCAGGCTTCGGTGGTACAGGATCACGACCGAGTAAATCAATAATATCCACCTCACGGATATCAGAGACTTTGACTTTACCATCCACCAATTGGGTGACACCCGGCAATTCCATGATTTTGACATCAGTGGCTTCAAAGGATTCAATAATTTCCTTTTTACGGGCACGACCCACCGATGGCATCGCAAGTAAAACTTCTTCAATACCAAATTTTCCGAGTTTTTTTTGCGCTTTTTTCGGTGAATAGATTTTTAAACCACTTAAAGATTGCCCTTTTAGGGATTTTTTATCATCAATAAAGCATACTGGTAGATAATCATCTGAACGATTTAAAGCTGCCGCAATTTGTTGTCCTGCAAGCCCTGCCCCATAAATCGCCACGCGTTTACGGCTTTGTTTTTTAGCAAAAGTTTTAAGCGTCGCATAACGAATCACCGCGCGACTCCACCACATGTAGGAAAAAAGCATAAAGCCGTACATGAGCGGGATACTCATCGGAATAAAAGCAACATCTAATTTTTTGATGGCATACAACGCCACAATTTGAATAAATGTCCCAATCGAAATACGCAGTAAATAATCTTCATTAAACGAACGCACGATGGCACGGTAAATACCGAGCAAAGCGAAAATCAGTACACCTGCGATCGCAACATAGATATACCAAGCCTCAAGTCCTTGCATCACCGTGACATTAGGACGTGCCAAACGAATGGCATAGGCCAGCCACATCATCAGTGGCAACATGCACATGTCCACGGTCACCAAAACCACTTGTTTTTGGCGACGCGGTAAGGATGCAATCGAACGAATAAAATCTTTCATTGAGGCTCAGTTATCTTGGCTGAAAAAGCACGCTGTGATTATACGCTGTTTTAACCGTGAATCTTGGCAATCACGCTTTGAATCGCATCTACGGTTTTTTGTAGGCTGTGTTCAGACAGTGTTGGATGCACCAAGAACATCAGACTGCTTTCACCTAAAGCTTTCGCATTGGCTAAACGTGTTACTGGGCGCCACGGTGTCTCATCAAAAGCTTTTTCTAAATACACTTCTGAACATGAGCCACTAAAACATGGCACCGCTTGCGCGCTGATTTCCGCCATGATGCGGTCACGTGACCAGCCTTCTGGCAAAGCATCAACATTGACTTGCACATAGCATTTATAAGCGGCATGTACATAGTCGCTAGAGGGTTTCGCAACTGTAAAGTAAGGGCTGTTTTCAAATACGGCTTGGATGCGCACCATATTGGCATGACGTTTTGCCGTCCATTCAGGCATTTGTTTGAGTTGCAGGCGACCAATCACGGCTTGCATTTCCATCATGCGCCAGTTGGTGCCAAATGAGTCGTGTAACCAACGGAAGCCCGGTGGATGTTGCTTGTTATACACGCTATCAAAGTTTTTACCGTGATCTTTATACGACCACATTTTTTTCCACAGACTTTCATCATTGGTGGTGACCATACCGCCTTCACCGCCAGTGGTCATAATCTTGTCTTGGCAAAACGACCATGCACCAATATGACCGATGGAACCAGCGGATTTACCTTTATACATCGCACCATGCGCTTGAGCACAATCCTCAATCACGAAGATGCCTTTCTCCTCTGCCAATTGCATGATTGGATCCATATCACACATCCAACCCGCCAAATGCACACAAATAATCGCTTTGGTATTCGGTGTAAGCACCGCTTCAATAGTACGACGTGAGATGTTTTGTGAATCGAGTTCCACATCAGCAAAAATCGGATTAGCACCTGCAGTCACAATCGAACTTGCTGAAGCCAAGAAGGTACGTGAAGTGACAATCACATCATTCCCTTCACCGATGCCGAGGGCTTTTAGGGCTAAATCGAGTGCCACGGTGCCATTGGCTACGGCAACTGCATGCTTGGTTCCTGCAAACTGTGCAAATTCCTTTTCAAATTCACGGCATTCCTGCCCTGTCCAATAATTCACTTTATTGGACAAAAGAACTTTTGACACCGCATCGGCTTCTGCTTGGGTAAAGCTTGGCCAAGGCTCAAATGCACTGTTTAACATGGAATTTTCCTAAAACGTATTACTGTGAAGTCGTGACAATCCGCGCAGGATTACCCACCACTGTTGCGCCCGCAGGGACACTTTTGGTGACTACGGCGCCCATACCGACAATCGCGCCTTTACCAATCACCAAAGGCTGATCGGGGGTGCCTTGCTTAATCATGGCCGCTGCGCCAATATAAGCATGGTCGTGAATATGAATATTACCGTTGCATTTTACGCCTGGCGCAAAGGTAACGAAATCCCCAATCACACAATCATGCTCGACATAGCTATATAAATTGGCGTGGAAGCATTTTCCGATTTTAATATTGGAGGTAATGGTGACAAATGGACTGAGTGCTGAACCTTCTGCAATTTGTACTTCATCCATGAAAATGACGTTGTCAGCACAGATTGACCAAAGCTGAATACCATCCACTTCTAAACGCTGGGCAATTTTTTCGCGTACACGACTATTGGCAATCGCAATTTGCACGTATTTTCTTGATGCTGATTCATTTAAAAATGCTGAATAATTCATGGCACGATGACCATTCACCTCACCCATCTCTGTTAAGGCATCATCAATAAAGACAATTTCAGAACTGTCTTGTTCACGGGCTAATTGCTGCCGTGCCACCGGCATGAGACTACGCCCACAGCCCGATGCCCCATAAATCGCAAACAGTTTAGTCATTTTTATGTTCCGCAGAGCCGGTAAATTTGCTCATGGTTGCCTCACCTTCCGCGCTGATATCATCTTTGGCAATCACTTTTTTTATGGTTTTCAGCATGATTTTAAAATCGAGCCACAATGATTGGTTTTCAACATACCATGTATCGAGTTCGAATTTCTTTTCCCATGAAATGGCATTGCGACCATTCACTTGCGCATAACCCGTGATACCCGGACGCACGTTGTGACGTTTGGCTTGCTCGCTATTATATAAAGGTAGATATTCCATCAGTAATGGACGTGGACCAACAATACTCATGTCACCTTTAATCACGTTCCACAATTCAGGCATTTCATCGAGACTGGTGGCACGGAGCATTTTACCAAATGGGGTGAGACGTTCACTGTCGGGTAATGGGTTGCCCTCAGCATCCAGCGCATCTTTCATAGTGCGGAACTTAATCATTTCAAATGGTTTGCCATGTAAGCCCGAACGCACCTGACGAAATAGCACTGGCGAACCTAAATTCTTTTTCACCTTATGAGCCACAATGAAATATACCGGTGACAGTAGAATTAAAGCGGTCGATGCAATGGTGATATCAATAATACGTTTTAACATTGAATTCCTCTGCCCTTTAGTCAAGATCTGTCCAACGTCTATTTACAGATTGACCTGCATTATTCATGTGAATCACTTTGGCATAATTTCCTACAGCCGTAGCATTTTCAGGAATATCTTTCGTCACCACACTACCCGCGCCAATCGTTGAATTATCACCAATCGTAATTGATTCCACGATACAGACATGAGGTCCAATATAAACATTATTACCAATTTTGGCTGCTCGACGACCACCATTGGCGCCAATCGTTGTGAATTGAGATAAATTGACGTTATGCCCAAGCTCTGCTGTGGGATTAATAACTAAAGGTCCACCATGTCCAATATATAAGCCATAGCCAATTTTAGTCGTGGTATGAATATCGATCCCATATTGCTTTCTTTTATAATAATAAATGGGATAAGCAAGTTTTGCTAAAAACGTTTTTGAACTGGCAATACGTAACCAAAATGAAAAATTAAAGCCGCGATTAAATAGGTAGTTTTTAATAAACAATTTAAAACTGACTTTTCCCGTATAACGATATAAATCGCTTTTGATGTATTTAATCAACATGCGCCAGACTCTAAATTGATATCGATGATTCCCATTTCAGCAAGCATATGTTTATTTACCTGATGCACATCATATTTATTCAGGGCAATTTCCCGCGAACGTTGTCCCATATACTCAATCAGTTTTGGATCTTCAATAAAGTATTGCATGCATTGCACCAAATCATCTACAGACTTCACTCCGACCAAATAACCATTCACACCGTGCGATACCGTTTCACGACAACCTGGTGCATCGGTGGTAATAATCGCCCGTCCCATAGCCATCGCCTCTAATACCGTACGTGGCGTGCCTTCACGGTAGGAGGGCAACACGTAGACCGAGCTTTCCGCAATTGCAGGACGGACATCACTGAGTTTGCCCCAATATTTGAGGCGATCATCGGCAATCCATTCATCGAGTTCGGCTTTAGAAATAGCTGATGGATTATCATCAATCCAACCGACCAAATGAAATTCCGATTCAGGATATTGTGCTTTGATGATGCGCGCCGATTCAGCATATTCGCGCACACCTTTATCACCCAAAAGCCGTGCAATAAGTAAAAATGAGGCTTTAACTGTCCCCACATCATTTTGCGGTAAGGGCAAGACATCAAAGTCTTGCACATTCACCCCTGAACCATTCACCACCACCGTCGGCTTACTAGCATCCAGTAAGTGCATGTCTTGGAACAGCTTTAAATCGTCTGGGTTTTGGAAAAAAACTTTGTCGCTACGTTTGAGCGCTTGCGCATATAAGCCATGCACCAGTTTTTGAAATAGACTGCGCTTACCCGCTTCTACATTTTGAAAGGCATAACCCAGACCAGTAATTAAAGCAAAACGATGCGGTACTTTCACCAGCCATGACGCGAGCGTGCCATAAATCACAGGCTTAATCGTATAGGACAGTCCGTAGTCAGGCTGAATTTGACGAATCTTCTGATAGAGATGTTTTAACAGTTTTAAATCCGACAGCGGATTGGTGCCTGTGCGCTGCATGGGAATTTCATGCAGATGATAGCCAAGGGCTTGCAGTTTTTGCTGTTCTTCAGGGAATGATGCGAATTCAGGCGCCATAATATGAATTTCGTAGCCTTGTGCATGAATAGCTTCCAACAGTTTCCCACGGAAATTTAAAACAGAAGGCAAAAAACTGCTGATCATCAGAAATTTCAACGGCTTTGCTCCCAAACTTGCATATATTGCTGACTCACTTTCTCAATACTGAAATGTGCTTCTACGCGCTCACGCACGGCTTGTTTCAACTGCAATCTTTGATCATTGCTTTGCTGCACATAATTTAAAATTGCTTGCACCAATACAGCCGAATTGCGCGGCGGTACAATTTCGCCAAGCTCTTGCACAATATATTGCGCATCACCAACATCGGTGCTGATACAAGGCAAACCTGATGCCATGGCTTCGACCAACACATTCGGAAAACCTTCGGTAATTGAAGTCATGAGGAATGCATCAATCGATTGATAAAAAGCAGGCATATCTGAGATTTGATCCAATAAATGGACTTTTTGACTATCCAATTGATATTGATCGAATAAAGCCTTTACTTCAGGATTCTCTAAACTCGCGCCGCTACCTGCAATTTTAAAGATGATGTCTTGATCCTTGAGTAAGCCCATCGTTTCAAACAAATAAGGGTAGCCTTTGGCCGTGTGATAACGCCCTGCAAAACCAATCACGATTGGTTCATGCAATTGGGGATTAGGCTGAAATTTATCGAGAAACACACCATTGGCAATCACTTGGCTATTGCCATTTTTAAAGCCGAAGGCCTGATGCTGCTGCATAGACGAATGCGCACAATAAATAATAGCACTAGGTTGCTGTGATAGTATTTTACTTATGCCCAAGGCAATCTTGGTGCTGATTGATTCATCTTTAGGAGAAGCAAGAGAATGATGAATACCCCATACGACCTTTGGTTTTTTCGCTAAACCAATAACACTGAGACTGGTCAATGCATTGGCATGGTACATCCAGCATTGCACCGTTGCGGGCTGTAGCTTTTTGAGTAATGCGCGCAGCTGACTCACCGTACTCAGCGTATTTAAACCATTCCAACCGAGCGCATAATGCGACTGACAACGCTCTAAAGTACTTTGATACACCTCGGAAGTTTTCATCAGTGCAATGATCACGTGCTGATAGTCATGTTCAGTTTGCTGAATTAAGCGTGCCAACATCATTTCGGCACCACCCACGCCTGCAAAGTTGGTGATCACATGTACCATCAAAGGTTTGCTCATGCCGCCGACTCCATCATTCGCAAATACTGCTTGAGTACGGTTTGCTTATGAAACTGCTGAATATGTGATTCAAAATCAGCATCTTGATATTGCACATAATCTGCAAATATCGCTTGCTGTATCGCTTGGGTTAAACCTGCCTGATCATTACATTCCACCAACAAACCAAACTTAGAGTTTTCTAGAATTTCCATTGGTCCACTTGGACAGTTGGTACTCACCACTTTCACTTTAGAGGCTAAAGCTTGAATAAGTACACCCGGCAAGCCTTCCCAATTCGAGCTTAAAACAAATAGCGATGCATATTTAAAATAAGCGTATGGATTGGCATCAAAGCCCGGCAAATCCACCACGTCTTTTAAACCCAATTCAGCAACTAAAGCCTCAAACTCTGCACGCAGTTCGCCCTCACCTAAAATCAATAATCGGGTTTCAGGATGCTGATCATGCAAGGCTTTAAAGGAGCGGATCAGAAAACCAAAGTTCTTTGCTTCAGTGAGACGCCCCACTGCCAAAATCACTTTATGGTCATCATTTAAAAATTTGTGTGTGACTGGCGCTTTGAGTTTTTCAAAATAGGCATCGTCCAATACAGGGTTATAAATCGTGCTCAGATTATTATTTTTATAGCCATAATATTCACGAAAATCGGCTTCAACCCCTTTGGAAACACAGACCACTTGCTGTGCCATGGGATAAGTCCAATTCACCAAAGTTTTCAGCAAAAATTTGGCAAGACCTTGCAATTTTAAGTTTTTGGACGGCGTAGATACTTCACGGAAGATTAATCGCGTTTTAACACCTGCGAGTCTTTTCGCAATACCTGCCACAATATTGGTGTGGGTTTGCGTTGCGACTAAGCAGTCGTATTGCTCAGCTTTCATTTTTATTTTTAAAGGCTTGATGCTATTCATCACCCGACCGCAATTAAAATTCACCAATTGAATTTTCGGGCTGACTTCAGGCAACAGCTTAGCTTTATCACCTGTGACATTACACACGCCCAAATGAATATTGAGACCTTGTTCCGCAAAGCTGTTGGCGAGTTGAATGACTGTACGTTCTGCACCGCCACCGCCCAAGCTTGGCAAAAAGAACATGACTTTATTCAACATATGCAGACCTAAATTTTAAAATGGGAGAATATTAATGCGGTGTTTTTGAGGCTTGAATCGCCATGGCACGCTCAACACGCTCACGATAATCCGTGATACCTGCCAGCTCACTATCACTGGCACAGGTGCTTTGAATTTTGGCTTGATAGTCGACAAAACTGGATACCACTTTGGCAGGTACGCCAATCGCCACGCTGTGATCAGGAATGTCTTTGGTCACCACTGAGCCTGCACCAATCACCACATTTGAGCCAATGCTCACGCCTGGCATTACAATGGTATTGACCCCAATAAACACATGCGAACCAACTTGAATTGGGGCAAAGCGTTGGTAGCGCTTGCCTTGCTCATCATGAACCAAACATGTACTGCCGTCATGGGTAATAAATTTCACCCCTGAGGTCACGGTCACATGATCACCAAGGCTGACCAAAAATGGTTCTGAGCCCCAGCTTTTAATATAGATTCGACAGTTTTCACCGACTTTTACACCTTTTTTACGTGCATAAGCCACACTGCCTTTTGCCATAAAATAAGCCAAATCAAACAGCTGTCGAAACGCAGAAACCATAAATGCCATACGCATGACCTATGTCAGGATCAGAAAATCAAAAGGGAGAAAATTAAGCTGAATATTTTACGCTGAAAATCTACTTTACGATATGGAAACCGCAGTCACGATGCAGGATGAAAAAAAAGATCAGAGCGATTTGATTTTTTTAACAGGACTACCGACATAGACACCTGATTCATCCAAAGGTTTCGAGACGAGGCTACACGCACCAATCACCGAATCACTTGGAATTTTCACACCATCAAGTACCGTCACCCGTGCACCAAGCCAAATATTTTCGCCTAAACTGACCCCTTGTTTAGTAATTGCATCTTTTACCAAAAGATCAGGTTCACCAAATTTATGATTACTGGCAATGATAATGCTTTGCGTGCCTATACGGGTGTTATCGCCAATGCTCACACCGCCACAGCCATTGATAAATGACTTAGAGTTAATGCTGACATCTTTACCAATCGACACCTTGCCACCAAAGCATTTGATATAACAACTTTCACCAATAAAACTGTTGTCCGCAATTTCTAAGCTTGCGCCTTGCTCGACGATTAAACTGACATGATCGCCAATATAAACATTCTGGCCAATTTTCACTTGACCACTAATATCAACCGTACAGGCTTTACCGAAATAACGAAATTTCGTGCCAAAAGCCACATTATAAAATTGCTGACGGCATTGTGCAGTGAACCAATTCATCAGTTTTAACAGTTTAAAAAACATCAGCTTTTGTTTCTCCACACCACATATAAAATGGCAAAGTTATAAATGATCAGCGCCACAGGCACCGCCAAGAGCATATAAATTTTATCGGTACATAAAACATATAAGCCTGCAAATAAAGCGAACTTAATGATGAGTTCTACGATTTGCAGTTTAAATAAGACTTGGCTATTCCGCTTGGCAATTAAATAAGCCGAGCTTGGCGGATTACAGAAAACCGCCCAATAGCCTAGAGCTAAAATTTGGAAATAAGTTGAGATACCAACCCATTCCGAGCCAAAAATCCAAAGATATACCGACTCAGGCAAGATAAAGAAAATTGCAAAAAGAGGCAGTGATACCAAACTTAAAAGCATACTTGCCTTTAACGCATTTTTGTTTGAATCTGTAGTTTTAAACTTACGGATAAAAAACTGACGTAGGGTTTGTGAAATTAAATTGATTGGGACACGTAAAGTCCGTTCGACAATGGCATAAAAGCCCATCGCCTGTACACCGACAAAATGCGACACCACATAGTATGGCAAGTTATGTGAAAAACTATTCAGCAAGGCATGCGGGGTATTGGCATAGATAAAATCTTGATAATTTTTAAACGCATGCCAACTGACTTGATAGAGCTGATACTTCAATAGGTAGAGCAACATCGCCACGATCATCAGGATCGAGCTGACATTGTAGCTATTCACCAGACTGATCTGCATAAACAGTGGCAAACTCAATTGCACTGCAACCACAATCGCACTTCTAAAAATATTTAAACCTGCACAAAAATATTCCTTATGCGCAGCAAATTGATAGTTATAAACGCTCTGAATCAGCGTATTGGCAAGCACACCAGTTGCCACAGCAAACGCCATTTCAACATTTAAAATCAGACTGATAACGATGCCACTCATCACAGCAATCACCGTTGAAAAGACTGCACCCTCAAAAATCAGGCTTTTTTTATCTTGTTCTTCGGCAACCAACAGTGCTTGATCCAAACGCAAATTGGCTACTGTTGAAAGTACACTGACTATCGCCAATGCAATCCCGTAAGCCCCAAAGTCAACAACAGAATATAGGCGTGTTAAAACAGGAAGTGCGATAAATGTCATTATCGCACCTGCCAGCAAACTGAGTGTAATCAGTCCAATAGACTGATATTTTGCGAAGAGTTTCGCAATCATCTGCTCAAGATCATTTTAAGTTATTGACGTACCAACGCATGGCCAATTGAATGCCTTCGGCAATTTTATACTGCGGTGCATAACCCAGATGTTGCTCAATTTTGGCAATGCTCGCTTGTGAATGACGTACATCACCTGCACGGAACTCACGGTAAACAGGATCACGCTCAAAGTTCACATCATTAGTTGCAAGCGCTGCCTGAATGGCACGATATAACTCATTCAACGTAGTACGGTCACCTAGTGCAACATTATAAACCTGAGTTTTTGCTTCATCACTTTGAGTTGTCGCAGCTAAAATATTCGCTTGTACAACATTTTGAATAAAACAGAAATCACGGCTGGTTTCACCATCACCATTGATGAAGACATCTTCACCATTGATCATGGATGCCGTCCATTTCGGAATCACCGCAGCATAAGCACCGTTTGGATCTTGGCGCTGACCAAACACGTTGAAATAACGTAAGCCAATTGCTTTAAACCCATAAGTTTTTGCAAATACGTCTGCGTATAATTCATTGACGTACTTCGTCACTGCATATGGAGATAATGGCTTACCGATGTTTTCTTCTACTTTTGGCAATGCGGGGTGATCACCATAAGTCGAACTGCTGGCTGCGTATGTAAAGCTGGCTACACCTGCATCACGCGCAGCAGTCAACATATTCAAAAAACCACTGATATTGGTGTCATTGGTGGTGATCGGATCGGCAATCGAACGCGGTACAGAACCTAAAGCAGCTTCATGCAGTACATAATCCACGCCTGCACAGGCTTTTTGGCAATCTTCTAATTTGCGGATATCACCTTCAATAAAACTGAATTTCGCCCATTGCTCAGCAGATACTAAACTTTGAACTTCATCCAAATTATGCTGATGACCTGTGGCAAAGTTATCTAAACCCACTACGGTTTGATCAAGTTTCAGTAGTGTTTCTAAAAGGTTTGAGCCGATAAAGCCTGCAACGCCTGTCACTAACCATGTTTTTGGCTGTGCTTTCAATTGCTCACAGACCTGTTGATATTGATTCATGAAAAATATGTCCTCTTACAAACGCAAATCAGATTCGGCTTGAGATAACACATATTTCAAGTCATACAATACATGCTCAGATTTACCTAAAGCACGGATCGCATCTGCACCCATGGCTTTAAACTGTTCATGTGCAACCGCTAAAATTACTGCATCATATTTGCCATTTTCCAGCGCCTGCACAGGGCTAATACCGTACTCATGTTCTGCCTCAGTCGCATCCACCCAAGGGTCATAGACATCGGCATCGATATGATATTCTTTCAGTTCTTTCACAATATCAATGATGCGGGTATTGCGGATATCCGGGCAATTTTCTTTAAAGCTTAAGCCTAAAATGAGGACTTTAGCATCTTCTACTTGAATGCGTTTTTTCAGCATCGCTTTAACAAGCTGCGTCACCACATATGCGCCCATGCCATCATTTAAACGACGTCCTGCCAAAATAATTTCTGGGTTATAGCCAATCGCTTGCGCTTTATGAGTCAAGTAGTACGGGTCGACACCAATACAGTGACCGCCCACAAGACCCGGACGGAAGGGTAAGAAATTCCATTTCGTACCTGCTGCTTGCAGCACCGCTTCAGTATCAATGCCCATTTTATTGAAAATCAATGCCAATTCATTAATTAAGGCAATATTCACATCACGCTGGGTGTTTTCAATCACCTTGGCTGCTTCTGCAACCTTAATGCTGGCTGCTTTATGTGTACCTGCCTCAATAATCAGGTTATAAACTGTATCAACATAATCAGCAACTTCTGGTGTTGAACCCGAAGTAATTTTTAAAATATTGGTCACACGGTGCAGTTTATCACCCGGGTTAATACGCTCAGGGCTATAGCCTGCATAAAAATCCTGATTGAATATTAAGCCTGAATTTTTCTCTAAAACAGGAATACAAACTTCTTCCGTTGCACCCGGATAAACCGTTGATTCATACACCACGATATCGCCTTTTTTCAGCACTTTCGCAATGCTTTCTGAGGCTTTCACCAACGGAGTTAAATCTGGTTGTTTATATTCATCAATCGGGGTTGGAACAGTAACAATAAAAAAATTACAGTCATTTAAGTCTTCTAAATTTGCGCTGTAACTTAATTGAGCTGATTGTGCTAATTCTTCAGGAGAAACTTCTAGGGTATGATCACGTCCGCTACGTAATTCATCAATACGCTTTTGATGAATATCAAAACCCACAACGGGTACTTTTTTTCCAAACTCAACAGCTAGCGGTAAACCGACATAACCTAATCCGATTATGGCAATTTTTAATTCGGAGAGTTGTAACATACTGAAGCCTATGTCATCGATGAATTATCAATCATCGTTATGTTGTAAATAGCGTTAAATTATATCAGAAAATCAAATTTCGATTGTGTAATGATGTTCTAAACATACATAAAAAGTCATACTGAACCGTACCGGGTTTGTCGGAGACATTTTTATTTAAGTTAGGCCACGTGACCTAACGGGTTAATCTTATCATAGTACATTGCTTCAAACTCAAAAGGCGATACATAACCCAATGCGCTGTGTACACGCTTTTTGTTGAACCAATCTACCCAATTTAATGTCGCAAGTTGTACATCCGCTAAACCTTGCCAGTCTGCTTTTAAATATTCAATCACCTCTGTTTTGTATAACCCATTCACTGTTTCAGCCAAAGCGTTATCGTATGAATCACCGGTCGTACCGACTGATGCTCGTAAATTTGCTGCTTCTAAACGATTGGTATAGCGAATTGAAAGATATTGAACACCTCTATCTGAATGATGAATCACATTCTTAGGCATACCTCGGTCATGCAATGCTTGCTCTAGTGCATCGAGCACCATGTCTGTATTCATACGTGTTGATACTTTCCATCCAACAATCGCTCGTGAGAACACATCAATAATAAAGGCGGTATAGACCCAGCCTGAATGAGTTTGAATATACGTGAAGTCACCGACCTGAGATACCGTCTTGGTAGTCAATCAGGTTTTGAGATTATTCGACCACTAAATAATCTCTTTGATAGGCAGTCTGATGTTTTAAAACGCCATAACACAGATGTATAAGCTTGCGCATTGCAGCACCT
>NZ_VOZT01000142.1:0-1106 GCF_013419625.1 Acinetobacter sp. YH12070
GTACACAGCGCATTGGGTTATGTATCGCCTTTTGAGTTTGAAGCAATGTACTATGATAAGATTAACCCGTTAGGTCACGTGGCCTAACTTAAATAAAAATGTCTCCGACAAACCCGGTACGGTTCAGAGTCAACCTAACATAAAAGTTAAAAAAACATATTCTAAAGGTTGTTCTTGTGATTCAGGCTCGTATTGTTATGGTCCAAGAGGTGGTCGTTATTGCTATACTTCCGGAGGAAATAAGAGTTACCGCTAATAAAAGCACCTTAAGGTGCTTTACCCCAATTGGGTGTTACGAATATTTTCTTAACGTGGCGCTCTCATTTAATAGCAATCTTCGCCCTCACACAAGTCGCTAAAGAATTCCGCAAATGGGTACTCGATGTACTGGAAAAAGAAGTTCTAAAACAGCAAATCGACACACGAGTAAAAATCAACGCAGAGCAGCAAGCAGAACTCAAAGAAATTATCGACCGACGTGCCCAAGGTGAAAGCAAACTACATGCAGAAATGTGGTCACGTCACAAAAAACACTTCCGCATCGCACGTTATAGCGATCTGTTGCCCATTCATTTCCACGACGCAGTAAATTACCTAGAAACTTTAGAAGTTAAGTCAAAAGGAAATATCTATATAGATGAAAAACAATTCCTAGAAATGCTCTGCGTACATGCACGAGTCTTTCAAGCGTGGTGGAACACACATAGCCCAGCATTACTCAATTCATTACTGATGAGCATGCTCAACGACAATATGTTCTCTATGAGCAGTGTCATATCAAACGTAAGTAAAAATGTGGATTCATAATGCCAAACTATGATTACGACCACATGTTTGAATTACAGACACTTTCACATGCAAGATACGGACTGCTCAAGTAAAAAATAAGCCACCTTCGTACGGTTTTTTTATATCAATGGATAACAAAAGGAAATGACAAAAGTGCTTTGTACATCTTACGATATAAATGAAAAATCATTAGATCTCTTTCATAAATCAAAAAACGATCTTCTTTTTGGTTAATATTTGCACTCCGGATTTCTTAGCATTCGTGCATAATCTGCGGATGAAATACATCGATTCAAACAAGCTTTCTGATCCTCAGT
>NZ_VOZT01000143.1:0-1014 GCF_013419625.1 Acinetobacter sp. YH12070
TGTTCAAATGGCGATTCAGCGTTTAATTGGTTTTGGGAAAAAAGAAGAGTTTAAGGAAATTTTGGCAATTTTAAGAAAGCAGAATCCTGATAGGATAAGGGTTCTGTGAAATTTGTCGTGTACAGAGGAATTTTGCTTAAATATTCTTGTAACCAAGTTTAAAAAATGAGCATATTTAAGTGTGACTTATTTCAAATTAATTATATAATTCATATTCTTACAGCAGAACAATAGTAAAAAATAGACTAGATTGACCAAATGTTCTTTTTTGGTGACTTTATGTGTTTTATTCAGTAAAATTGTTAACTACTTCACACTAAAAAGAGCAAAACCATGAATAAAACATATCGGTTAGTCTGGTGCAGCTTCAGAAATGCTTGGATTGCAGTTTCTGAACTGAGCAAATCTAAAACAAAGTCGTCTAAAACAAGAACAATAGGTTCAGTGATTGCAGCAGGCTTGATGCTTACATTTAGCGCAGAAGCTTTTGCTTATGTCGCATCAAATGATATTTGTCAGCCGAACCCAGCTCCAAATCAACAGAACACTACAAATTCATTTTATGGTCAAAACATTGTTTGTGACTGGAACACAACTTACTCAACATTGGTAGGAAATAATATAACAGCTGGAGGAAATACCGTTAATTTAGTAGCTGTCGGTAATAATATTTCAACCGGTGCCGATGGTGAAAGATCGACGGTTCTCGGATCTGAAATCGATCATTCGGGGCGTTTTACCACAGTAATTGGTCAAAACATTAAGAGCAATACTGAACATTCGATTGTAATGGGTGAAGACACAACTATTGATGGGGGTAATTACGATATTTCGATTGGTGGTAATCAAAATATTTCAAATAGTCATTATACAGTAGCACTCGGTAATAATATAGGACTTACGCATTGACTGATTCAAAAAAGTATTAAAATACTTTATAAAGTATCTGTGATCAGACGAATTAAACATGCTTCTACAGCAACTTGTACATTACCCATTTATATGGGCTTTCTC
>NZ_VOZT01000015.1:0-71225 GCF_013419625.1 Acinetobacter sp. YH12070
AAAAGAGTATTTTGATTATCATCTTAAAGAAACAGAATGGCGTTGGATGAGGGAGCCTAATGAGCTAGCAACAGAGTTGTGGGACCTCATTAGGTAAAACTAAGTGCAAATCTGCTAGTCTAGAGCCATATCAATTGGAAATGAATCTGCCCATTGTTCAGGATGATCAATCAATGCATCACACGCCTGCTGAATCGCTTGGCGAATATCATCTTGTATTAAGTTAAATTGATAATTGGTTTCTGCTGACGCTTTTTTTACCTGAGCAATAGCGCGTACAAAGTTTAAATTTTGTCCGACATGCTGCTTTGATATTTGAAAGTTTTCGATGGCACGCAATGTATGTATACCGTAATAACATGACTGCGGGACTGCTTTATCCCCCAATAAATCATGCTCTATTCTCGTTTTTTCCATTTGAACCGTTGTCACTGCGCATTCCCTCTAATTACGCACCAAGACTGTGCATACCTCATATTCGACCTGTTCAAATCATCTCACTACAGATGATGTGATGCACATTTGCAACCAAATATTTCAAATGCACATTTCTTGTTCACCATGTAACATTGTGTAATTTTTACCTAATTTCATTAGTTCTCTTTTTGTGATGAAAAGTCTTAAGTAGATTTACATTTCAAAATTTAAATTCCCTTCTGTACAACATTTCAGCAGCACAATAAAAAATTCGATTTGTAATAAGAAAAAATATCATTTACGCAAAACATACATAAAATATGCTTAAAGGTTACAGAGTGTAATTTTTAAATCGTGCTTGAATCTGCGACTTACGACAGAAGTACAAATTTTCATCTAGGACAGAGATGATTTGCTTTCATTAAGGACGAACCGCCTATGAGCCATTTAAACCCGACATTAGTCACCTTTATTTTTTATATTCTTGCAATGCTTGCCATTGGTTTGTATGCCTACAAAGCTACGCATAACTTTGACGAATACATTTTAGGTGGACGAAGTTTAGGAAGTGTTGTGACTGCACTTTCAGCAGGTGCATCCGACATGAGTGGTTGGCTACTCATGGGTCTCCCTGGTGCAATTTATCTATCTGGTCTTTCCGAAGCTTGGATTGCAATCGGCTTAATTATCGGTGCTTGGTTGAACTGGTTGATCGTTGCTGGTCGCTTGCGTGTTCATACCGAATATCAAAATAATGCCCTGACCCTGCCCGATTATTTCACGAGCCGTTTTGCAGACCGTAAAAAGATTTTACGTATCATTTCAGCTGTAGTGATTTTAGTGTTCTTTGCGATTTACTGTGCTTCTGGCATGGTGGCTGGCGCACGACTTTTCGAAAGTTTATTCGGTTGGAACTACACAACAGCACTGTGGATTGGTGCAATTGCAACCATCAGCTATGTCTGTATTGGTGGATTCTTAGCGATCAGTTGGACCGATACTTTCCAAGCGGGTCTGATGATCTTTGCACTGCTGATCACACCGATCATCACCTACCTTGCTTTAGGTGATAACAGTCAAAATCTTGCTGCTATTTTGGAAACAGCTCGCCCGCAAGCTTCCAATTTATTTGAAGGCTTAAGTACAGTTGCGATTTTATCCAGCATGGCGTGGGGCTTAGGCTATTTTGGTCAGCCGCATATTTTGGTTCGCTTTATGGCAGCCGATTCTGTTAAATCCATTCCGAATGCACGTCGCATTGGTATGACATGGATGATCCTATGTCTAGGCGGTGCTGTAGCAGCCGGTTATATCGGTATTGCTTACTTCCAAGTTCACCCAGAACTGGCAAGCGTCGTTAATGCAAACCCTGAAACGGTATTTATGGAATTGACTAAAATTCTATTCAATCCGTGGATTGCTGGGATTATTTTGGCCGCAATTTTAGCTGCGGTGATGAGCACACTTAGCTGTCAGTTATTGGTGTGTTCAACCACCTTGACGGAAGATTTGTACAAAGGATTTATTCGTAAAAACGCATCGCAAAAAGAATTGGTTTGGATTGGACGTGCGATGGTCTTGGCAATTGCCGTATTTGCAATCACCTTTGCAATGAACCCTGCAAGTAAAGTTTTAGGCTTAGTGGCTTATGCATGGGCAGGTTTCGGTGCTGCATTTGGCCCGCTGATTATTCTTTCATTGCTGTGGAAACGTATGACGCTTAACGGAGCAATCATTGGCATGATCGTAGGTGCTGTGACTGTCATCGTGTGGAAAAACTACTTAGGCCACCTTGGTTTATACGAAATCATTCCAGGCTTTATTTTCTCTGCAATCAGTATCGTTGTCGTGAGCTTATTGGGTAAAGCACCAGAGGCGGATGTGGTTGAACGCTTTGAAAAAGCCGAAGCGCAATATCAAAAAGAAATGTCTGAAATCTAAAATTTTTGACACTAAAAAGGGGCTAAATGCCCCTTTTTTATACTCAATTATTGATGATTAGCTACTTCGGCCGAGCCGCAGGTTTCAGCTTAATTTGCATACTTTCTTTGATCACTTCCATCACAGGATAACTACGCGTTTCCTTGATACCAGGTAATTGCCAAAGTACCTGCCCTGAAATTTTTCTAAATTCTTCCATATTTGCGCAGCGTATTTTCACCACAAAATCAAAACCACCGCTGATCATGTGACATTCTACGATTTCTGGAATTTGACGCACTGCATCCGAAAAATCTTCCAATACATTGGGTGTAGTTTTATCTAGTAAAATCTCCACAAAAACCACAAATCCATTGTTGAGTAAGACCGGATTTAAACGTGCTTCATAGCCTAAAATAAAGCCCTCTTTCGATAATTTTTGCACACGTGCCAACGCCGCAGTGGGTGATAAATTCACCATTTCCGCAAGCTTAATATTGGACAATTTTCCGTCTTCTTGCAGCAGCTCTAAAATTCGAATATCTATACGGTCTAAGCTCAAATATGGGCTACTCATCTGAATTTTTCTCTAAATATTATTAAAACTATAGTGAGTTATTCGCTAAATATTCTGTAATGATAAATTAAATAAAGGATCAAGCTCAAGATTTATTTGCTCGTCATAGAACTTTGACACGGAAAATTGAAACATGAATGGAAAAGTATTTGAAGTCACGGGAAGCGATGACTACATCACTGAATTTAAAGACAAGAATAGCTTTGAACAATCGATTAATACAGCATGGCGTCGTGCTGAAACTGAGTGTATTGAAAACTTATTAGCACACAGTGAAATCCCTTCCCCGATCAGCGATCAAATTCAACAATTGGCTTTTGACTTAGCCCATTCATTACGTGAACGTAAAAGCGGTACAGGTAAAGCAGGCATTGTGCAAGGCTTGCTACAAGAGTTTTCATTGTCTTCTCAGGAAGGCATCGCGCTCATGTGTTTAGCCGAAGCGCTACTCCGTATTCCAGACAAAGCAACACGTGATTTACTGATCAAAGATAAAATCAACCAAGGTAACTGGAAAGATCATGTTGGCCAAAGTAGCCTCATGTTCGTAAATGCTGCTGCTTGGGGTTTAATGCTGACGGGTAAACTAATGGAAACCCCTCAACAAAAAAGTCTGTCTAGCCTACTCACCGGTATTTTAGCACGCAGTGGACGTGGCATTATCCGTAAAGCTGTCGACGTGGCTATGCGTATGATGGGCGAACAGTTTGTTACAGGCGAGACCATCAATGAAGCGCTTAAACATGCAGAAGTATTAGAAGACAAAGGCTTCCGTTATTCATATGACATGTTAGGTGAAGCAGCATTAACTGAACCTGATGCAGAACGTTATTATCAAGACTATACCGATGCGATCCACGCGATTGGTCAAGCCTCTGAAGGTAAGGATGTTTATAACGGCGCAGGTATTTCGATCAAATTGTCTGCCCTACACCCACGCTACCAACGTTCACAGATCGACCGTATACATAACGAACTTTATGGCAAAGTGCTAGAACTTGCTGTATTAGCTAAGCATTACAATATTGGTTTAAACATTGATGCTGAAGAAACTGACCGCCTAGAAATTTCTTTGGAACTACTTGAGCGCCTGTGTTTTGAGCCTAAATTAGCAGACTGGAAAGGTATTGGATTTGTGATTCAAGCCTACCAAAAGCGCTGTTTCTATGTGGTCGACCATATTATTGACCTCGCTAAGCGTAGCCAAAAACGTTTAATGATCCGCTTAGTGAAAGGTGCATACTGGGACAGCGAAATTAAGAAAGCGCAAATTGAAGGTATGAGTGACTATCCTGTATTTACGCGCAAAGTTCATACCGACCTGTCTTATATTGCATGTGCTAAAAAACTCTTGGCAGCACCTGAGCAAATTTATCCTCAGTTTGCAACACACAATGCGCAAACCGTTGCTACGATCTACCAATTAGCACAGCCAGAGCTTTACTATCCAGGCCAGTATGAATTTCAGTGCCTTCACGGCATGGGTGAACCCCTCTATGAACAAGTGGTGGGTTCGAAGTCTGATAACAAACTGGGTGTGCCTTGTCGTATTTATGCACCAGTGGGTAACCATGAAACCTTATTGGCCTATTTGGTTCGACGTTTACTGGAAAATGGTGCGAATACCTCTTTCGTCAACCGTATTGCAGATAAAAATTTAAAAATTGAAGATTTAATTGAAAATCCAAGACAGACGATATTAGCGACGGCTGAAAAAGAAGGTATCACTGGAGCTAAGCATCCTTCTATCCCATTTCCGCAAGATTTGTATGGCACAGAACGTCGCAACTCAAAAGGACTCGATTTAGCCAATGATCGCGACTTATCTCAGCTCAATACCACGGCAGTACAGCATGCACATACCCAGTGGCATGCTAGTGCAATGGGCGCTAATTTAGAAGAAATTCATACTGCAAGTATCAACATTACAAACCCTGCAAACCGTAGTGATGTGGTCGGTAGTGTCAGCGAAGCCAGTTTAGAACAAGCGGAAATCGCTCTCAATAATGCGGTAAATGCCCAAGGTTCATGGAAAACTTTAGACAAAGATCAGCGTGCAGCATGCTTAAACCGTGCGGCGGATTTGATGGAAGCACAATTGCAATCTCTGATGGTGTTGTTGTCACGTGAAAGTGGTAAAACTTATGCCAATGCTATTGCTGAAGTCCGTGAAGCTGTAGATTTCCTACGTTATTATGCAGCTCAAATAATTGATCTAGCAGAGAATACGCAAATTGAACCCCTAGGTACTGTGCTGTGCATTAGCCCATGGAACTTCCCGCTTGCTATTTTCACAGGTCAAATTGCTGCAGCCTTGGTTGCAGGTAATACCGTGATTGCCAAGCCTGCTGAACAAACGCCTCTGATTGCTGCTCAAGCTGTACATATTTTATGGGAAGCAGGTGTTCCCTTCGATGTATTGCAACTTCTCCCTGGCCGTGGCGAAACCATTGGGGCCAAACTCAGCGCGGACTCACGTGTCCAAGGCATCATGTTTACAGGCTCAACGGAAGTCGCACGTATCTTGCAAAAAACCGTTGCACAGCGCTTAAACCAATTTGGCGAAAGTGTGGTTTTGATTGCTGAAACTGGTGGTCAAAATGCCATGATTGTTGACTCATCAGCATTGACAGAACAAGTGGTATTGGATGTCGTTAACTCTGCCTATGACAGTGCAGGTCAACGCTGTTCTGCCCTGCGTATTCTCTGTGTGCAAGAAGATAATGTGGACGTAGTCCGTACCATGTTACAAGGTGCGATGAAGCAACTTCGTGTCGGAAATCCTGCACTTTTAGCAACTGACATTGGCCCAGTGATCGACCTTGAAGCACAACAAAATATTGAAAAACATATTGAGAAGATGCGTAGCAAAGGCTATCCAGTACATCAAATCATGTTTAATGCTGATAGCAATGCGTTAAGTACGGGAACTTTTGTTGCACCAACTTTAATTGAACTTCCACATTTAAATGATTTAGAACGCGAAGTTTTTGGGCCAGTATTGCATTTAATCACCTACAAATATGGTGAGATTGAAAACCTATTAACGCAAATCAATGCCAAAGGTTATGGTTTAACCATGGGCTTGCATACACGTATTGATGACACGATTCAAAAAGTTATCGGTCATGCAGAAGTTGGCAACCTATACATTAACCGTAATATTGTAGGCGCTGTGGTTGGTGTACAACCTTTTGGCGGCGAGGGCTTATCAGGTACTGGTCCAAAAGCGGGCGGTCCTTTATATCTTTACCGTTTAATGCATCAAGTTTCTGAGAAAAAACTGGCTACACCTTATGCGGCTCAGGCAGAAACGCAAGCTACACACTTCCCTGCATATGAAGCTTTTAACACTTGGGCGAAGCAGCATTTTTCAGGCATTGCGATTCAAGCACCGCAGGCCATAGCCGCTGGACAAAGTTTTGAGCTACAAGGCCCAACCGGTGAAAACAACCAATATGCCATTTTGGCACGTAAGGGTGTGCTTTCATTGGCTAACAATGATGCAGATCAACTACATCAAATTGCTGCGATTTTATCGGTAGGTAGTCAGCCTGTGGTACTTGCAGACAATACTTTTGTGTTGAAACACTTAAATAGTATGCCGAAAATTCTCGTGGACCAATTTAAAGTGATCACTGATCTTTATCATGGTAATTTTGATGCGGTTTTACATCATGGTGAAAAAGGTGAGTTATTAAAAATTCAACAAGTCATCGCGTCTCGTGAAGGTGCAATTATTGGCATTACGCATTTAGCTTCAGGCCAATATGACATCCCTGTAGAACGTTTCGTGATTGAGCGTGCAATCAGTGTCAATACAGCGGCAGCCGGTGGTAATGCTAGCTTAATGACAATGAATTAAACACTGAATTGAACTCCAACTAATCAGTTCCTCACTTAGCTCAATCTTTATGAATGTTCCATAAAGATTGAGCGTTTTTTTAACTTCCCCTCGATAAAAGTTCTGTTTAGCGTATTCAGATTCATCTTCTCTACAGATAAATACAGCCAAAAGTGGAATTAATTTAGTCTTATAAGGTGAATTTTGCTAACATGACTTTTTTTAATATGTTTGCGATTTTTTACTGCATATGACTTCAACTTATCAGCAACAACTTGATGCCAAAGTTGCCCGCATTACGGCTCAATTTTCAGAATACAACCCTCCCTCTTTAGAAGTTTTTCCTTCTGCTGAACAAAACTTTCGTATGCGAGCGGAATTCCGAATTTGGCATACTGAAAATGATATGTTCTATGCAATGTTTGAACGCAATGCAGACAATGAAAAACAAGTTGTAGAAATTAAAGATTTCCCTATTGCAGATAAAAGCATTAATGACTTAATGCCAATATTATTAAATGAACTCAAGGCACAAGAGATCTTATCGAGCCGTTTATTTGAGGTTCATTTCTTAGCAACCCTGAAAGGTGAAATGCTGGTTTCATTGGTTTACCGTTGCCCGCTCAATGCTGAATGGGAAATTGCTGCCAAAGCCCTGTCTGACAAGCTCAATATCAAGATTTATGGTCGTAGTCGTGGTCAGCGTGTGATTTTAACTGATGACTATGTGGTTGAAGAACTCCAAGTATTTGACCGTAAATATCAGTACAAACAAATTGAAAGTAGTTTCACTCAGCCCAATGCTGGCGTGTGTCAAAAAATGCTGGAATGGGCGTGTCAGGCTGCCGATCACTCAGACAAAGACTTACTTGAGCTCTACTGTGGTAATGGTAATTTCACACTGCCTCTTTCTACACGCTTTAATCGCGTTTTAGCAACAGAATTAGCTAAGTCTTCAGTCTATGCAGCACAGTGGAATATTGAGCAAAATGGCATTGATAATATCCAAGTAGCTCGTCTATCTGCTGAAGAGTTTACCCAAGCCTTCAATGCTGAACGTACATTCCGCCGCCTTGAAGAAGCCGAAATTGAAATTTCAAGCTATTACTTCGATACGGTATTTGTCGATCCACCGCGTGCAGGTATCGATGATGAAACACTAAAACTGTTGCAACGTTTTGAACGCATTATCTATATTTCATGCAACCCAGATACTTTGCATGACAATCTCAAACTACTTTCACAAACGCATAAAATCAGCAAATTTGCCTTGTTTGATCAGTTCCCTTATACACACCATGTAGAGTCTGGTGTGTTTCTTGAGAAGATTTAAACAAATTATTTCAAGTCATGTTGTTGTCATAAAAGGAGCTTTCTAAAAGCTCCTTTTTTATATACTAAAAAAGCTTTATATTCTCGCCACATGCGGTGTAATGGATACCTTTCTATATCAATTAAGCAAAGATTCTAAAAGTCCAATCGAAAAAATGATCATTCAACTGGCTAAAATTTCACTTTAGTAGTCTTGCTTTATTTATTGGATTGGTTATATTTCGTCCTATGTTAGGTCGCAAATGAAGGCTCTATGAGTTTTTGGCATAAGTTGTTCGCTAATGAACAGCAAAACGGGCATAAGAATCAAATTGCCTGTGTTGAAAATGATTGCTCTTGTAAAACCAATGAACAGCTTATTGCTGCTCTTACAAAGGCAACGGATGAAGATGTTATCCTCGGTATCAAAAAAGTACTCGCTTCGCGCGGTTATAGCCGTAAGGAATTAAATGAAATCCAGCATCTACCTCTACAGTAGAGTCTGAACATTCAATGTTCAAACAAGGCATTCTGTTTTACAGAGTGCCTTTTTCATTTTTTAGTCTAATCAAAAGTATGCAGCTTATTTACAGATCAGGTTTTGTGGATTGGCCACATCGCTATTTACAGCTTTTATGCTATGCTCCAAGGCAACTCAGTGATGTCTAATTTTTAAACACACGACAATAAAACCCAATATTGCATCAAATAAGAGGCAGATGACCTCTAAACAGCATTGATATAAAAATTAAAGGAATGAACATGAATAAATTAACAAGTTGCCTTATTGCCTGCTGCATACTTAGTCTAAGTGCTTGTAGCCAAATCCCCAAAGAATGCGAAGAATCTTGGGACAAACTCGAAGCCTTGTCGAAACAAATGGGCTTAAACGAAGAACAAATCAAAGAACAGAAAAAACAGTTTGAAGAAAGTATTAAAAAACAATCTAAAGAACAAGCCATTCAAATGTGCCAAACCCAAAGTACCTTTTTAGGTTTAGTCGGCAAATAAACAGTTGTTTCTATCAATCTAAACACTGTACAGATGAAGCCCGATTATTCGGGCTTTTATTGTTTGCATTGAGATCCTGTTGTATACGCTACAATTGGCCCTAAAGGTTTTAAACTCGAATCATGTCTATTCAACGCTTGGATATCTGCACTAGACACAGATCCATCTAAATACAAGGCATTGTTAATCGATAATTGCTGCTTAAAATATTGTGCAAATGCATAAAACGACACGCCTTCACGACTGATCACAAAATACAACTTGCCGTTTTTGATCCCCACACCATTGCGGATTTTCAATGAATCTGACTGTGGGATAAAGTTTGGATTGATTTTTCCATCTACCACCAGCATTGGACCTGACTGCGTTGCATAACGTGCCTTAAAATCTGTGGAAGCATATTTTTGTGTGGTTGATATCACCGCTTGCTTGCCATTCCATGCTAGAACACCATTCGGCTGAATTAAAAAATTACCAAAGCCTCGTGTTGCACGATTCAAGGCTTTTTTCTGCACTCCATTTTCAACGTATAGACCAACAGGTGCTAAGTCTGCATGATACATCCCGGCATTCATTGCGAAGTTCATCGTATTACACTTACGCGCTAATACCTGCTTTAGTCGCTGTAGGTCTTGATATGGCTGCTGCTGTGTATCATATAAATAGAGCTTCAGTTGACTCAGATCGGAAATTTCAACCACATCCACGGCAATAGGCTGACTGACACGTTTCGCTTGAATATTGGCATAGGAAATACTCGGTGAGAAAATCAGACCGAGCAGCATCATAAAGCGCATTTTTTTAAACATTGAGGTTAATTGAAGACCAAGCATGACCCTATCCATAGCGCACGTTAAAAATCGAACAAATTTTAGCTAAATCATCGCTAAAATAGTCGATTAATTCACAGATTAAAAGTAGACTAATCTTTAAAAATAATTCGGATTTAAAGTAGGACTGGTAAATACATGCATGTGCAGAAAGATGGTTTTCCTCTTGGAACACATCTGATTGTTAAACACTTCGGTTATAGCCATCATGGCATATATGCCGGCCGCGGTAGAGTCATTCACTACTCGGGTTTTGCACACCTTTTCAAAAAACATCCGATTGAAATGACTTCGATCGAAAAATTCAGTCACGGCAAAAAAATCATCGTTCAGTCGTACAGCAATCCAAAATTTAAAGGGCGTAAAGTGGTGCGTCGTATGCGCTCACGTATGCATGAAAACAACTATCATCTGATTATTAATAACTGTGAACACTTATGCACTTGGGCCATTACCGGTGTTGAAAGTAGTCCTCAGGTGTTTCGTATGATGAACCGACTCACCACGATTGGCTATGTCAGTTCTCTGATGAGTTTTATGAGTAGCATGATGCTGACCGTGACCACCACTTGCTTTGCACTGGTGTTCTATATCAAAAAGAAACTGCGCGAAAAAGCCAAAATGCAGATGCCGGTTTATACCTATTTAAAGCGTGAAGAACATAAGAATCGTTAATTCACTGCAGCATCATTGAACTGTGGCTTTATCAAATTTCAGTACATCAGCACATTGCTTAGAAATCTTGTGCCAATACACAAGCTTTTTATTTTAGCGTATCAGATGTAATACTTAATCTTGGTCACTCTTCACATTGCTAAAAGTTCGCATTGCTAAAAGGTGGAAATTTGTCTTCAACCAAATTGCTTTGCAGGCCATGTTCTAAATAAATTTTGGCTGCATCCAAAACCGTTGTAAAACCACCTGTACTATCGATAATAAAATCAATCAATGCCTGACCTTGCAGAGGAATCTTTGAATTTTTGATGCGGACATAGGTTTCCATCGGGCTAATTTGCTCAAAAATAAAATCGACCTGAGTTTTTGGTTCTCCCCACTGTATTTGAATTAATTTGTTTTCCTTAATATTCAGCACGTCTACATCGGCGACTGCATTATATTTTTGCCAAGTCCATTGCACCGTTTTACCTTCTTCTAGATATCCACTCGATGCACTAAACCAAAAATGCTGTGTTATTAAAGGATCAACAAAAGCATTAAATACGATATTGATGGACTTACGAATTAACATCTGGGTTTCAATCACGACACTCATCAGCATTCCTACAGTATTTTAATTTTATTCAGTGATAGCACAGAGCACTGATCATTGCCTACCACTGAATTGTTATTGCCCTATTCTGCTGTATGTTCTGTAATAAATGCTGATGTCACTAGCGTGGGATTCTTCTCTATAAATTGCCCATTCCAATAGGGATAGTATGGATAAGGTGGATACACTGCACTGACTGCGTCTAATCGGGCTAACTGCTCTACGCTTAATGACCATTCCTTCGCCGCAAGGTTATCCAACAGTTGCTGTTCATTACGTGCGCCTATCAAAATGCTAGACACTGTCGGTCTGGTTTTCAGCCAATTCAATGCAATCTGTGGAATAGAGTGCCCTGTTTCCATGGCGATTTCTTGCATTACATCTAACACTGCAAATAACTTTTCGTGTTGAACTGGTGGTGCGAATTGTGCTGTCTCATGTAGTCGACTTTGCTTTGGAATCGCATGCTCACGATCAAATTTTCCTGTTAATCTCCCCCAGCCTAGCGGACTCCAAACTACGGCACCAATCTGCTGATCATGCTGTGCAGGTATCAGCTCCCATTCATAGTCACGTCCAATCAAAGAATAATAGACTTGATGCACACTTAGCTTTTCATAGCCATGCTGTTGGGCAATCGACTATGCTTTCATGAGTTGCCAGCCTGAAAAATTCGATGCACCGATATAGCGAACTTTTCCACTACGTACCAAGTCATCCAAACTGCGCATCAGCTGCTCAAGTGGCGTCGTGCTATCAAACTGATGTAGTTGCAGCACATCAATATAATCTGTGCCTAAACGCTTTAAACTCGCCTCCACAGCTTGTATTAAATAGCTTCTAGAATATCCACCTTGATTGATTCCATCGTTCAATCGGATACCCACTTTGCTGGAAATAATCACCTCTTGGCGTTTTGATTGAAGTAATGCACCGAGCATCTGCTCTGAGGCACCATTTGAGTAAGCATCTGCGGTATCGAAATAATTCACGCCTTGATCAATACACAGATCAATCATACGTTGGGCATCATTTAAACTCGATTGCCCCCATGCAGAGAAAATAGGGCCTTGCCCGCCAAATGTACCTGCACCAAAGCCGAACTCTGAAACTTGTAAGCCAGATTGCCCTAGATTGTGATAGTTCATGGTGATTTCCTGTGTTTAATTTATACACAGAATAGGCACAGATATTTATCAGAAAAACCCTGAATATCGAGAAAGACTTTCTTGATTATATTGATAATGCTAACTGAAGATTTCGACTTATTCACACGAATGGCGGCACTGGGTTCAATCAGTCAAGCTGCCAAAGAAGCCAATCTCTCTGTTTCTGTCGCTAGTAGCCGTCTACACAGACTTGAACAAAGTTTAGGGCTGCGCCTTTTTCATCGCACCACACGGCAGCTACATTTAACACAGGAAGGTGCTGTTTTATTGCAGCAAGGATTTCCCTTACTCGAACAATTTAATTCGCTACTGAGCCAATTTCAGCCTGAACCACAACAACTCAGTGGCGTATTAAAAATCACATGTTCAGAAGTTTTTGGAAATCGTATTTTAGGGCCAGTATTTGCAGCCTTTGCCAAGTTGCATCCAACATTGACTTTGGATATTGAACAGACCGATCAAAATTTAGATTTGGTCTCGGCAGGTATCGATGTTGCGATACGTATTGGTCAACTAGAAGACTCATCGCTGATTGCTAAACCACTTAGCTTAAACCGTCGTATTTTGTGTGCCTCGCCAAACTATATCGAGCAACATGGCGAACCTCGCTCTCTAGAAGAGCTCTCTATGCACCAATGCATTTTACAGAAATACCCTAAAGGCGTTTCGCAATATTGGACATTCTTCCAAGATCAATACAGCATAAAAATACCCGTTTCAGGGCAATTTCATATCAACTCAGGTGAAGGTGTACGCCAAGCAGCACTTGCAGGTTTAGGCATCTCAAACCACTCTATTTGGCATGTGGAGGACGATCTACTCTCTGGCCGACTTGTCCAAGTTCTACCAGCAATCCCTGTTCAAAGCACAGCAATCTATGTGGTAATTCCGCATCGACATTTTGTCCCGCCTAAAGTACAGGCCTTTATGCAGCACTTGGACGATTTTTTTCAGCATCAGTATGCTTGGTACATATCGCCCAATTTATCTGAAAATTAGGCCAAACTTATCTTAGGTTACTGTTAAAAGTCTTAATCAGCGGTGGCAGATCCACCTCTAAACTACTAAATATTTCACGCTCAATGTTTCGTACAATCGAGTCCAGCGGTAAATCATTTTCCTGCAAGCCAAAAGGCTCTTCCAGTTCTGCACTTAACGCATCCAAACCTAAAAATAAATATGCAATCAAAGCCACAATGACAGGTGTCCATATCCCTAAACTGGCCTCTAGGCTAAATGGCAAAATCAGACAAAATGAATACACTGCGCGATGTAAAAGCACCGAATAGGAAAATGGTAATGGCGTGGTCATGATACGGTCACAGCCTGCATGGATATCACCCATCGCTACAGTATGACGTGTGAGCGTGCTGTAAATAATGTCTGTAATCTGACCTTGTTTATAGGTTTTGACTAAATCTTTTTGAATAATTTCAAGTAAATACTGTGGTGCATTGATATTGTCTCGGCATTGCTGCCATTGCTGATCCGTCAAAGCTACGCCGTCTTTAAAATGTGCAATATCTTGTGATTCATAGCGTAAGCGATCACGTAACAAATTGCAAAACAGCATGATGCGGTACATCAACACGGTTCTTTGCTCATCTTCAAGTACATGACTATCCCGAATCATGTGGCGTGTATTGGCAATCAATGAGCCCCAAAGCTTGCGCCCTTCCCACCAACGGTCATAACAGGCAGTATTTCGAAAGCTCAAAAAAATCGACAGAATCACCCCAAAGATAGTAAACCCGATGGCTGGAACTTCAGGCGTATTCAGGTAGTGTGCAGCGCTTAGATACACCAAAATCGCCGACAAACTCACGACGACAGCCAACGCAGGCATGACTTTTGGGAGTATCGTGCCATGCCATGCAAATAAAAGTTTAAAGCTATTATTTTTATTTCGAATGATCACTTATTTCCCCTCTGTACTGCCTTAATGAACCATCTCAAGCATGAAAAAAGCCCAACCGAAGTTGAGCTTAATCTTAACCTACTTGATCTTAACCTATTGGGGATTCAAAGATGAATCCCTTTAAAAACTAAGATTTTATTTACCCGGTTTAAAACTGTCTTTCAAATCTAAGATGCGGTTAAACACTGGTTTTTCAGCTGTATGATCAAACTGATCTGCAACAAAGTAACCTTCACGTTCAAATTGGAAACGATCTTCAGGTTTTGCTTCTGCCAATGCAGGCTCAATGACCGCTTGAACCACTTTAAGTGATTCTGGATTTAAGTTTGCAAGGAAGTCATCACCCACTTCAGGGTCTGATTCAGTGAATAAACGGTCGTAGATACGAACTTCCGCAGCAATACCCTTGCTTGCAGAAACCCAATGTACAACACCTTTCACTTTACGGCCTTCAGGGTTTTTACCTAAAGTTTCAGGGTCGATTGAACATTTCAATTCAACCACTTCACCGTTCTCGTCTTTAATCACTTCATCACACTTAATCACATACGCATGACGTAAACGCACTTCACCGCCCGGAATCAAACGTTTAAAGCCTTTAGGCGCAACTTCTTCAAAGTCTTTACGGTCGATGTAAATGTCTTGAGTTAACGGAATGATACGGTCACCCATGTCTACGTTTGGATGACGTGCATGCACCAAATCCATCGCTTCAGGCAAGTTGGTTAAAGTCACTTTGAGTGGATTCAACACTGCCATACCACGCGAAGCAGTATTTTCTAAAGACTGGCGGATACAGTATTCAAGCATTGCAACATCTACGATACTGCCATCGACTTTTGTTACACCTACACGTTTACAGAAGTCACGTAGACCTTCTGGAGTAAAGCCGCGACGGCGCATGCCCACAACGGTAGGCATACGTGGGTCATCCCAACCATTCACGAAACCGCCTTCAACCAATTTACGTAATTTACGTTTAGAGGTAATGGTGTAATCCACATTTAAGCGGCTTGATTCGTACTGACGTGGTACCGATGGTGATTTAACTTTCTCTACAACCCAGTCGTAAAATGGACGGTGATCAACAAACTCTAGTGTACACAGTGAATGCGTAACCCCTTCAATGGCATCTGATAATGGATGCGCATAATCGTACATTGGGTACATTTTCCATTTATCACCAGTTTGGTGATGTTCAGAATGCAAAATACGATACAAAATAGGATCACGCATATGGATGTTAGGTGAAGTCATGTCAATTTTGGCACGTAGTACGGCTTGACCTTCTCCCAACTCACCATTACGCATTTGTTCAAAACGCGCTAAGTTTTCTTCTACGCTAGCATCACGTTGCGGTGAGTTTTTACCCAGCTCAACAAAATTACCACGGTTTAGTTTGATTTCTTCAGGGCTTTGCAAATCCACATAGGCATCACCTTGTTCAATCAATTGAACTGCCCAAGTGTAAAGCTGATCAAAATAGCTCGATGCATAACGTGGCTCGCCGTTCCATTCAAAACCTAGCCATTTCACGTCATTGGCAATACCGTCTACATACTCTTGTTCTTCGGCATCAGGGTTTGTATCGTCGAAACGGAGGTTACATAGACCCGCGAATTCTTGAGCAATACCAAAGTTCAAACAAATGGCTTTTACATGGCCAATATGCAGGTAGCCATTCGGCTCTGGCGGAAAACGTGTTACAACTTGTTCTGTACGACCTGCTGATAAATCATCGGTAATGACTTGACGTACAAAATCTAAGCCTGGCTGTTGTTCCTGCTGCGCAGCTTCGACAGGGGCATTGTTCTTGGTTGTCGGATTGTTAGGCAGGGATGAAACAACATCGTTTGGCTTCATGGTAATAAAATCACTTCTATAAAGATAAAATTAGGATAATTAAAACGCTTTTCTTCATTTTTAACAAAGAAAGTAACGTTTTTACTTGCCTTGTAGTTTACAGTTTGCTTATGCTTCTCACAACCAAAAAACCCATGGCTTTCATGTCCATGTACAGGAGATTACACAATGAGTTTTCCTCAAGTCGAATTAAACACCAATAAAGGTCGTATTGTTCTTGAGCTTAACACTGAAAAAGCACCTAAAACTGCTGAAAACTTCTTACAGTATGTTCGCGATGGTTTCTATGACGGCGTGATTTTCCACCGTGTTATTGATGGTTTCATGATCCAAGGCGGCGGCATGGATGAAAACTTCAAAGAAAAAACAACTCGCGATTCTATTGAAAACGAAGCTGACAACGGTTTAAGCAATGATGTTGGTACGATCGCTATGGCACGTACTCAAGCACCTCACTCTGCTTCAGCTCAGTTCTTCATTAACGTGAAAAACAACTCTTTCCTTAACCACACTGGTAAAACAGCGCAAGGTTGGGGCTACGCAGTATTCGGTAAAGTAACTGAAGGTCTTGACGTTGTTGACGCAATCAAAGGCGTTCGCACTGGTAACCGTGGCTACCACGCAGACGTTCCTCTAGAGAACGTTGTAATCGAATCAGCTAAAATCATTTCTGAATAAGAATCCCTCCTAACCTCCCTTTATAAAAGGGAGGAAAAGTCCCTCTTTTTTAAAGAGGGATTTAGGGAGATTCAAAGGAAAAGATTCGTGACCTATCTGTTTATCGCTGATTTACATTTGTCACCTGAACACCCTCGACTCGTTCGGGGGTTTTTAGCTTTGTTAGAACAATACAAAACTCAACATACCCAGCTGTATATTTTAGGTGATTGGTTTAATGCGTGGATTGGTGATGACTTCACTGCCCCTTGGTTAGATGAAATCATTGCAGCGCTAAAAGATTTTACTGCTTTGGGAAATCAAATTTATTTCCAAGTAGGTAATCGTGATTTTGCATTGGGTCAAAAGTTTTTAGATAAATTTCACGGTCAATTATTACAAGACGTGGATTATCTCCACATTGGCAACTATAAAATTCGTCTCGAACATGGTGATTTACTTTGCACCGATGATGTGTCTTACCAAAAGTTTCGTAAAGTGATTCGTAATCCTTTCCTTTTAGGTTTCTTAAAGAGCTTACCGCTTAGCTTTCGACAAAAAATCGCCAATGGCTTCCGCAAAAAAAGTACAGAAACCAAGCAAGTTAAATCCTATGACATTATGGATGTAAATGCCGAAGCTGTAGAAAAGGCTTTAGAGCAAGCCGATCTACTGATTCATGGACATACCCACCGCCCCCAAATACATGATGTGCACGGCAAATCACGTATCGTTTTAGGGGACTGGCGTGCAGAACAAGCTCAAATATTAGAGATGGGTGAAAGCCCATCTGTGAGTGATTTAAAATTAAAAATATGGTCTTACTAGTCCATAGCTTTCTAATCGTTAGACTTTAGAAAAACTTACCATCATATCTGATTAATGTACGTATCCAGACCATGCAAACGTAGACTTTTAATTAAGCAAAAAAAAAACAGCAGATGATCTGCTGTTTTTTGCTTTTAGGCTAAGCGATATAGCTGGTTTGGGCCAGTATAGAAGCTTTTGCCATCTAGATTCAGGTTAAATGTTTCGCCTGTTTCTAATTCAATCATTTGCCCAACATCAACCCAAATTAAACCAGCATTGGTATTTTGTTGACGTTTTAAAGGCACCAATTTCACATTAATTTCATCGCCATTTACGGCTTTGGCAGTTTGCCAAGTATTTAAAATATTCAAAAGATTTACTCAACATGTGAGCTTTTTGTGACAGAACAAAGAGATTAATCAATCGGGTTTGGAATAATAATTCTGTAGTTACAAAGATATGATTCAAGTCATAAGCTTGAATACAGATAAATCACAATCAGCTAAATAAAAAAGATAAGCAGGAACATTACCCGCTTCGAGTTAAGCAGAAGTATACAATATTGCGCTTTGATTAGCAAAAGTAGAACTTATACATACTCTATGTCACTACTTTTGCTAAAATTTTTGAATTAATTTTTTTAACCAACGAGTAAATTAACTACCTAGATATTCAATAATATAACGAGGGTTGTACCGCTTAGTAACCACCTTCTGATTTCGTCACTGGGGTATCAGTTTTGTACTTCGATAAAAGCTCACGTAACGAATTCATGAGCACACTGGTGTCGACACCCACGGCAACAAATTCTGTGCCTAACTCGATATACTTCTGAGTCACATCATGCTGTGTCGACAAAATACCTGCTGCTTTACCCGCCTTACGTATACGCTGAATTGCATCAATCACGGTTTTTTGTACTTCAGGATGGTTCGAATTCCCCTGATAACCCATCGTCGCCGACAAATCCACCGCACCAATAAATACCCCATCGATGCCATCAATTTTCAGTATTTCATCTAAGTTTTTAATCCCCTCAACCGACTCAATCTGAATCAGTAAACAGATATTTTCATGTGCAGTTGCATAGTAGTCTGGAATACTGTTCCAACGTGTTGCACGTGCTAATGCTGCACCTACTCCACGAATACCTTCAGGTGGATAACGTACGGCCTTAACCATAAGTTGAGCTTGTTCAACAGTTTCAACCATAGGAATCAGCAAGGTTTGCGCACCGATATCCAACAATTGTTTAATCAGTTGCACACTACCAATTGGAGGTCTAACCACGGCTTGCGAAGGATATGCAGCAATACTTTGCAATTGCGACAATGTCGTCCGCAAGTCACTTGGTGCATGCTCGCCATCAATTAGCAACCAGTCATAACCTGCATTTGCAGCTATTTCAGTCCCATAAGCATCGGCTAATCCGACCCATAAACCAATCTGCTGTTCGGTTTTTAATTTTTTCTTGAAATGATTGGTGTAATCCATCGCTGCTGTCTCATGCTTAAACTATGATTAACTACAATTAATTAAACGCCTTTTGGCAAAAACTACCAATAGCATTTATCTATCTTATGATTTTAAATAACTCTAATTCGCACTTCATACAGCTTAAATCTATTAATTTTTAGCCATTGAGTACAGCATATACGACTAAGATCTATCCTTGGAAAATTTTCTCCTTAGACCATTTGGCCGTTTATCCGCTAAACTACAGCAAACTATATCTGGAGATATTCGATGGATCTGTTAAACGTATCAAAACAACGCTATACCACGAAAGCTTATGATCCTGCTAAAAAAATTCCGCAGGAACAATTTGAGCGTTTATTACAAATACTCCGTTTAGCACCATCTTCTATTAATATTCAGCCTTGGCATTTTTTTATTGCAGATCATGATGCAGCCAAACAACGCATTGCTAAAGCCTTAGTAGGAAAATATGCCTACAATGCCCCAAAAGTTTTAGATTCATCACATACGATTTTATTCTGTACTAAAGCAGACATCACTACAGAGCATTTAGATAATCTTTTAAATCAGGATGATCGTAGTGGTCGCTTTAAAGATGACAAAGCCAAACAAGGTCAAAAAGACAGCCGTACAGGTTATGTCGATTATTATCGTAATGTAAAAGGTGATATTCAACGTTGGGCTGAAAACCAAACATTTATTGCTTTAGGTCAAATGCTTTTGGCAGCAGGCATTGAAGGTGTGGATGCAACTCCGATTGGTGGATTTGACGAAGCGATCATCTCTGAAGAATTGGGCTTAGTTGAACAAAACTTGATTCCTTCTGTACTGATGACTTTAGGCTATCGCAGTGAAAATGATTTCAATGCGAAATTACCTAAATCACGTCTAAATGCTGAAGAAATTTTTACACATCTTTAAGCTTTCCATAAAACCGACGAAAGGGGCAATTTTGCCTCTTTTTTGTCATTTCGGGACTTATTATTTAAACAATTATCGAGTATATTCTGCTCAAAATATACTCAGGTCTCTCCCTATGCCTACAGCTATAAAATTACCCATGAAATTTCATTGCGAAGCGTGCAATACGGTTTATTTACAAAAATATGCTGGCGATATGCTCCATAGCTATCCAAACTGCCCTAACTGTAAACAACCGGGTCAGTTACAAGGCACGATTGAAACTCAAGATTTCCTAAAACACCCCGTTGCAGTGGGTAAATGTTATTTTGAAAATACCTTACAACGTTTTCAACAACTCACGCGTTAACTAAGCTTCTAAAACTAAAAGCCCTCAATACGAGGGCTTTTTTAATAACGACATATTTAGCAACAATGTGAAAATAGAAAATTTATAAATTGGTCTGAACTTTGCTGAATAATTTGAATCAAAACAACAATTCAAGCAGAGGTGGGACATGTCATATTTACTACAAATGCCGATGAAGTTTGAATGCGGTCATTGCCATCAAATGTATCTGCATACTTATCAATATACTGATCATCACTGCCCTGAGTGTCCAACCTGTCGAGATCAAGGACTGCTCATGGGCGTAGCTGAGTGGGATGATTTGCTACAACACCCGATCGTTTTTGCTAAAAGTTATCTTAGACAGACATGGCATATGCTAAGCAAACCACACTCATGATCCCTGCAATCAAACCAAATACGGTTGCGACTCTCAATTTTTCTTTAAAGATGATGAGGCCCGCAACCACACCTAAAACTACAACCAAAATATTCATGCCAGCAAACACGATTGCAGGTGTGTCTTTAAGCAACATGTGGGCTTTCACATACAGTGCAATATTGGCAAAGTTTAAGAGACCTAAGCCCAATCCAGCGAGGATATTTTTGGTCTGCCCCAAACTGCCGTGTTGTACGATGTTATAAATGCTCGAAAGTAAAAATGCACAAATAAACACCATATTTAAAGTCACCGCAAACTGCATGCCCAAACCTGAGGCAAATTTTAATAGCACATCAATCAGTGAATAGCCTGCCCAAACGCTTAATAAAAATAAAATCCCCTGCTTTCCATCAATGCTTCCCTTACGCTGTGAAAATAAAATCAGCAACACCGCTAGTACACCAAGTGCAATACCAATGAGCTTAATGGCATTAAAATATTCACTGAAAATAAAATATGCTGCACTAAGAGATAGTACAACAGATAAGCGCTGAGCTAATTCGGTTTTTAAAATACCCGCCGTTTGCAGTGAGCGTGCTAAGCAATAAAAAATCGTCGGCAGTAATACACCCAAAGCCGCAATTAAAACCCACGGCGTTTTATTAATCGAAATATGAGCCAGATCCGGTTTAAACCATAGAAAACATAAAATACTCGCAGATGCATAATTCCATGTGATCATTTGTGCAGGGTTAAAACCCCGATCACGACATAGTTTTAGAATTACTGAAACGAGAACACTGCAAATCGCGGCAGCAAAGATCAATTCCATGACACGCTCTTATTCTTGAGTTGTATTTAAAGCAATTTTTCTAAGTTCAAATCAAAGAAAAGCCCACTTAATTGTGGGCTTTTCTTCAAAAATAATCTATCTCAAGACAAATTATTTATAGTGACTCACCATTTTCTCTAAAGAAATTGGACGAATCTTGTCAGCATTACCCGCTGTACCAAATGCTTCATAACGATCGATACAAATTTGTTTCATTGCATCTACAGTTGCAGAGAAGAATTTACGTGGGTCAAATTCAGCTGGTTTTTCAGCCATCATACGGCGCATAGCACCTGTAGAAGCAAGACGTAAGTCAGTATCGATGTTAATTTTACGAACACCGTGTTTGATTGCGTCTACAAGTTGGTCTACTGGAACACCGTAAGTTTCGCCGATGTTACCACCGAATTCGTTAATTACAGCCAACCATTCTTGTGGCACAGAGCTTGAACCGTGCATTACAAGATGCGTATTTGGTAACGCAGCGTGAATTTCTTTAATACGGTCAATCGCTAAGATGTCACCTGTAGGTGGACGAGTAAATTTGTACGCACCGTGTGAAGTACCCACTGCAATTGCAAGTGCGTCAACATTAGTATCTGCTACAAATGAACGCGCTTCTTCAACTGAAGTTAAAAGCTGAGAATGGTCAAGTACGCCTTCAGCGCCTACACCATCTTCTTCACCAGCCATACCAGTTTCAAGGCTACCTAAACAACCGATTTCGCCTTCTACTGAAACGCCACACGCATGTGCCATTTGAACAGTACGACGAGTCACATCTACGTTGTATTCGTATGAAGTTGGTGTTTTACCGTCTTCACCTAAAGAACCGTCCATCATCACTGATGAGAAGCCAAGTTGAATAGAACGTTGACATACATCAGGGCTAGTACCATGGTCTTGGTGCATAACCACAGGAATATGTGGCCATTCTTCGATTGCTGCCAAAATCAAATGACGCAAGAACGGAGCGCCTGCATACTTACGTGCACCCGCAGATGCTTGTACGATTACAGGTGAATTTGTTGCATCTGCTGCAAGCATAATTGCACGCATTTGTTCTAAGTTGTTTACGTTGAATGCTGGTACGCCGTAAGCATGTTCGCCGGCGTGATCCAAGAGCTGGCGCAATGAAATAAGAGCCATAATATCCTCCCAGGTAATGCCGCATATTCTACATGCTCAATCATTTCAATTCAGCAACAAATAACACTATTTAAAAAAAAATCCCTGCATTTGCAGGGACTTTTTAAATAAAGACAACAATCTTAGTGAGTTGCTGCTGCTGAAGCGGCTGTTTCAGCGTCAGCTGTTGCTTCGTCTGCAGGTGCATTTGCAATTTCAGCAGGAACATCTTGATTCTTTTCATCCAATACTGGCTTATCAAGTTCATCAATGGCTTTTTGTTGTTCTGGCGTTGTTTGAGCATTATCTACGGCAACAGCAGATGCTTCTGATTCCGTTGGTGCAGACTCTTTTTTAGCACAAGCTGTCAAAGTTAATGGAGCGATTAAAAGTACAGCAAGTGCAAGTTTTAAGTTCATCGTTGTTTCCTACTACTGCGAATTAGGTGTTGCGATGAATTTTATTGCAGAAATATTGCACTTTGATGACGGCAAAATGAATGGACCATAAAAAAGGCTGACCGAAGCCAACCTTTTTTAATACTGTATTATCTTATTGATAATGCTTCATTAAGCACGTTCAAGAAGCGCCGCTACAGCAGGAAGTGTTTTACCTTCGACGAATTCAAGGAAGGCACCACCACCAGTCGAGATGTAACCAATTTTGTCTGCAACTTCATATTTATCAATTGCAGCAAGCGTATCACCACCACCCGCGATCGAGAAGCCTTCAGATTCTGCAATCGCTAAAGACAATGCTTTGGTGCCTTCGCCGAATTGATCAACTTCAAACACACCTACTGGACCATTCCATAGAATAGTTTTTGACGTTTTCAAAATCTCAGCAAATGCTTTTGCAGTTTCAGGGCCTACATCCAAAATCATGTCGTTGTCTGTTACATCTTCAACTTTTTTCACGACAGCTTTTGCAGCAGCTAATGAACCAAGGAAGTCAGCAAAATCAATTTCAGCAGCATCAGCAACAACAACATCTGTTGGAAGTGGTACTGATACTTTTGCAGCAATGGCTTTTGCTGTGTCGATCAGGTCATTTTCACAAAGTGATTTACCAACATTGAAGCCTGCAGCAGCTAAGAATGTATTGGCAATACCACCACCCACGATCAATTGATCACAGATGTCAGATAGTGAAGTTAATACATCTAATTTAGTCGAAACTTTTGAGCCTGCAACAATCGCAACCATTGGTTTTGCAGGAGTTTTAAGTGCACGGCCTAGTGCATCAAGCTCAGCAGCAAGTAAAGGACCTGCAGCAGCCACTTTTGCACAACGTGCTACGCCTTCAGTCGATGCTTCTGCACGGTGAGCCGTACCAAATGCATCCATTACGTAAACATCACAAAGTGCTGCGTATTTAGCAGATAATTCAGGATTGTTTTTCTTTTCACCCACGTTGAAACGGCAGTTTTCAAGTAAAACCACTTGACCTGGCGCAACGTCAACACCGTCCAAATAGTCAGTGATCAGTTGAACGTCCTGACCCAACGCCTCTGTTAAATAAGCAGCTACAGGTGCTAGAGACTGTTCTGCTTTAGGCTCACCTTCAACAGGACGACCTAAGTGTGAATACACCATTACAGCAGCACCTTTTTCTACAGCTGCTTTAATTGTTGGCAACGCCGCACGTAAACGTGCATCGCTTGTAATCACGCCATTTTTAACTGGTACGTTAAGATCTTCACGGATCAGAACACGTTTACCCGCCAAATCTAGGTCAGTCATACGCTGAAAGTTCATGCATTACTCTCTTTTATTGATATCAAAACGCGACGATTTTAAATGATTATGCAGAAAAACGTTAGCTTCTTTTGCAGAAAAGCTATGTAGAGCCAAAGTTTTGTTATGATAGCGAAAAGCCTTATAAAGATTCAGCGCTTATGTCGATTCATCCAGACCCAAATATTAATCGTTTAAATGTTTTAGGCGAACCCTTGGCAAGCTGTTGTTTTGATCCGATTACCGGATATTTTAGAAATGGCTTTTGCCATACAGCAACAATAGACCTTGGTCAGCATACGATGTGTGCACAAATGACATCTGAATTTTTAAACTTTTCCCAAAAAGTTGGCAATGACCTAATCACACCCTTACCCGAAGTTGGTTTTCCAGGACTACAACCTGGTGACTTCTGGTGTATCTGTGTGACTCGCTGGGTGGAAGCGTATCAAGAAGGATTTGCCCCACCTATTAAAATACAAGCGTGTCACCAAGCGGCGCTGTCTTATGTACCGCTTGATGTACTTATGGAATATGCAGTGTAATGAGTACTCCCAAAATCATTTTGGCTTCTAGCAGCCAAACCCGTAAAGACCTGATGGACCGTTTACGGATTGATTACCACTCAATCGTACCAGATATAGACGAAACACCTCGCGGTGAGAACCACGCCGATGAGTTAGCGAAGCGACTGGCATTTGAAAAAGCTTCTGCGATTGCAAACCAGCACCCAGACGCAATTGTGATTGGTTCTGACCAAGTCGCATGGCGCGAAGGCGCACCAGATATTTTTATTGGTAAACCGCTTTGCGATGAAAAAGCCGTTAAGCAGCTTCAAGCCAATTCAGACAAAATCGTTTATTTCAGTACAGCACTCAGTGTCCAACAAAAATCAACAGGTTTTGAACAAACCCTTGTCGAGCACTATAAAGTGAAGTTTCGCAAACTTAGCTTGCCTGAAATTGAACGTTATGTTCAGGTTGAACAGCCGCTACACTGCGCTGGCAGTTTTAAATGTGAAAGCTTAGGGATTAGCTTATTTGAAGAAATGATCGGGCAAGACCAAACTACACTCATGGGTATGCCGATGATTAAACTCTGCAATATTTTGCGTGAGCTTAAGATCTTAGTCCCATAATTTTAAAATCTTTATCTGTAACAGCATAATAAGCAAATCATTAGCTCTTTATGGGCTAATGATTAAAAAGTCACTTACTTATTTATTACAACCAAGAACTGAAAACATGAAAACGTTTAATTTACTTTCATCTAGCCTCATTAGCATTAGCCTTCTATTTTGTTCGACAAACGGTCATACCAATACAGTGAATCAAACTGTAACCAACTCTCAGCAATACAATAAAAACTTAGTCAATGAATGGGTTCAATATAAATTTATCTATGCTGAATTAGAACAACAAGGCGCTGCAATGCAGGAGCAAATCATTCAACAGCTAGGCATTAAAACCAAAACCGGTGGGAGTAACTCACCAGAACAACAAATCAATAAACTGGTTGCTCTAGGCAAACAAAAATTTGAAAGCATTCAACCACAAACAGTTGAAGTGAAAAAACTTCTAAAACTACAAACCGAAAATGTTGAAATGATGGCAAAAGTCATGCCGAATCATTTCAAATTAATGTCTGACAAAGAAAATACTAAAATTGACACCAATGCACATTTTGAGCAATTCATGAAATTTTCAGCGACAACGGCTGCTGCCAATAGCTATGATTTGGAGGTTGAAAAATTAGTCATGCAATATCTCAAAGACAATCCTTTAAGATAGTCTCAAGTTAATCGAAATAATTTAATGAAATAGAGCCTTGCTAAAAACAGGAATCTCAAGGGACAATATATCCATTGAAATTGTATGTATTTAGCTATGGCTCATTCTCTTAACATCCTCGGCGGCATCAGCGCTGAACAATTCCTTGCCGAATATTGGCAAAAAAAACCATTATTGGTTCGTAATGCACTCCCTGAAATTGCCCAAATACTTGAACCGAAAGACGTTCTTGAATTGGCTTTAGAAGATAACGTCACTGCACGTCTCATCAAACAAAAAGATCGTGATCCTAACCAATGGACAGTGAAATCTTCTCCACTACTTAAAGCCGATTTTCAAAAAATGCCGAAACTGTGGACTTTATTGGTTCAAGCTGTCGATCATTATTCTTTTGACCTAGCCGAGCTATGGAAGCAGTTTTCATTTATTCCGCAATGGCGTCGTGATGACATCATGGTGTCGTATGCACAAAAAGGTGGCTCTGTCGGACAACATTTTGATTTTTACGATGTATTCCTCGTACAAGGCTATGGTCACCGCCGTTGGCAATTAGGTCAGATGTGTGATGCAGATACTTCATTTGTCGAAGGTCAACCGCTTCGCTTACTGCCAGAAATGGACGTTCATTTTGATGAAGTGCTTGCTCCCGGCGACTTACTTTATGTACCACCAGGCCTATCACACTATGGCGTAGCTGAAGATGAATGTCTGACGTATTCATTTGGCTTCCGCATGCCAAATGTCACTGAAATGATGGATCGAGTGACAGACAAATTCACAGACAATCCTCTACTTAAAAATCCATTAACTGACATTTTACGTGACCAAATCAGTGCGATTGGCCAAGTGACTGAAAATGAACTTGAGTATTTAAAAGAAAAGTTATTTGAACAATTGCAAAATTCAACCGTACTTGAAGATGCAATCATGAGCTTAATGTCAGAACCTAAATATCCTGACAATATTCCTGAAGCAGAAGAAATCGGCACTGGTGATTTAGAGGAAGCTCTAGATCAAGGCTATCAACTCATGTTAGAACCTGCTTCACGCTTACTTTACACAGAGCAAGATGGTGATATTTTGTTTTGGGCAAATGGTGAAGGAATCTGTATCTCAGACGAATTTGCATTGCATTTAAAAACCATTGCCGATGGTCAAAGTCTAGCGCTAGACGAATCTTTATATGATGCTGATATTTTAGAAGATATTGCCATGCTATTAAATGAATCTGTACTCATGCTCGTCCCAACAGAAGCTGAATAAAATCAATAAAAAAGGGAGCGTCACGCTCCCTTTTTATGCTACTGAATAGCATTATTTTCGCTTTCTACGATTTAAAAAATCTTCGACTTGATCGGCTTTTTTCTCCACGATGACGCGATAAACCCATACAATCAATAACACCAATCCAATAAACCAAAGATAACGCATTACGCCGTATTGACTACCTTTGCCTTGCCAAATTTGTAATTCAATACTTTGAAACTCCACATTCCTTGACTCTAACAAACTCAGTTGACTGGTCATACTATTTGGATCATTGGCAGCATTGACTGAGAAAGGCGCACCGTCCATAACAAAGTTAAAATCTTGTCCTGCATCTAATGTTTCTAATCGTTCAATCTGATCAACACCTGCGTCCATTTGCATGAGATTGCTTGAGGTTTGTTGAATAGCGGCATTGTAGTTATCAATTTGAAATTTAACGGATACCTCACCACTGGTCATTGCCCTACCTTTGACCAACAAGACTGCACGATATGGGTTTTGGCTCGATGTCGCAGTGTAATCCACTGCAAAATTTTTAGTGTTTAATGCATTTGTATCGCTTTGACTTTCTGTAAGTAATTGCTGAATTTCTTCGGTGCTTAACACTGCTTGTTGGAACAAAATCTGCCCATACTCACCCGGTTTAGGCGCTTGATCCTGCGAACCACAAGCAGGGATAAAAGTGACACAGCAGAACAATGCAATGCGCTTTAGATTATTTAATATCGAATTGATCATCATTTTTATTATTTCAACATATTATTATGCAGCTGATTTTAAATTAATTTCTGTATGAATAATCGTACAGCCTTGCTGAGAATGAATTTTGAAATTTCCGCCTATACGCTCTACACGCATTTTCATACTTCGCATCCCAATACTCATGCCATGATTTGAAACACTCTCAACATCGAAACCGACACCATCATCTTCAATGGTTAATAGCAATGCGCCATTCTCGAACTGTGACAACGTCACATTGACATGATTTGCTTGACTATGTTTCACAATATTGGTCAGGCTTTCTTCAATCACTCGTATTAAAGTCAGACACTGAATTGCCATTGGTTTGATCGCCCACTGCGAAGGAATGCACCATTTGGCATTCATTTCCACTTCATCCATCAACTGGCTAAAGCGATGTCGAACTGGTGCGATCCAGAGCAAAGGTGAATCTGGCACTTTGCTGTCCAAAGATGATCCACTATCAATAATTTGCCTTAAATCATCGCGTAGTAATTTCAACATCGACAAGAACTGTCTGTTTGGAATATTACTTTCACACTGATCAACCAAGATCATCGAGCGCACAATAGATGCGCCCAGACCGTCATGTAGATCATGTGATAATTTAATTCGTTCTTGTAGGCGTACATTACTGAGTTCAAGCTGATGTTTATCGTTTAGGCTACTGCATAATTCATCACTGACTTTCTGAACTTCAAATGCCAAATCATCATTATATTTTTCAATTTTCTGAATATTACGATTGAGCCTCGCCCCCAAAATCACCACGATAAATAGGGTAATAATCGGTGAAGTAAAGGGAGATAACGGTGTAAAACCTTCTTTTGGAAAGAATACCAAGGCTGTGATGTCTGCAATAACAATCACAATGATCGCAGTCATACACATTGCTAATAAAGTGTAGTCTCTACGTTTTTCTTTAAAACTAATCCAGCAAAGATAAATGTAAGTGATAAAAAAGAGGATGCAATATAATAAGAAAATGAGGCTCGAAATTTCCGCATTTTGTTCAAATGGCCAAATACACACTACACCAATCAGAGCCGCAGTGAGCATAGTACAGGACAATTCAATTCGCGGAAATTTACGTCCAACAAAGCGCAAGATATAGATGCTAAAACACTGAAAGTACAGCATTGAAAATATCAAATTGGCTTTGGTGGAAAAAATCGAATTTGGATATGGAAAGGTTTCAGTGGTCAGTGCATTACTGATAAATAGAATCCATAACACGGTTGAAAGCGCAAACCACCCAAAGCTCGTATCACTGCGACGCATCAACCAAATAATGAAGCAAATTAGACCCAAGACCCCGGAAAGAAAAATATTTAACTGTAAAATGGTTCGACGTGTCCATGTGGCTTCTTCGGCCTGCTCCAACGTTGCCATTACATTATTAAATTTAACTGGTCCTAATCCTGCATTTAGACTCGAGTAGCCATACACATAGATCAAAGTTTCATTATGATCATGTTTGATTCCACTTATCGGTAAAATCCAATAATGTGCAACATTCCAACTTTTAGACACAGGCTCTTGAAGGTTTTTATTGGTCCACAGCAAGTCGCCATTAAGAAATACTGAACCCGTGCTAACGATGTAATCAACATATAGTGCGATCGGTTCTGCCAAACGGGCATTATTTTTACAGTACCAAGACCAGTCTAATTTATACCATGCACCACCTTGATAACCTTCCCAGTCTTTATCTTCTTTCCAACGGTCAGGTAATTGCGTGGTTTTCCATCCCGTCCTGGGTAATTCCTGATTGGATGGTGTTTTGACTCGTGAAACACTATTCACAGTTACATTACATTGATCATTTACAGGGAATACTTGCTCTGCATGACTCAAGCTCCCCCATGCTAAACAGAGGATAAATAAGAAAAAATATCCTCCTTTACGCATTATAGAATACCCATAGATCTTGCTGTACTCACGGCTTTGGTTCGTTTCGTTACGGCTAATTTTCGGTAAATATGTTTAATATGGCTTTCTACGGTATAGCGTGATACAAAAAGCTGTTCAGCAATCTCACGGTTACTCAAACCTTGAGCAACCAAACATAAAATTTCTTTTTCACGACTGGTCAGCAGGTTTAAGTCTGCTTCATCGGCGACTGTTTGTTCTGGACTTGGTGCTTCAGCTTCAGATATTTGTTTTAGGATTTCTCGTGCAATAAATGGGTCAATCGGCGCCCCACCACGTAAAATACTCCGAATAGATAAAAGTACTTCAGCATCATCACGTTCTTTTAATACATAGCCTGTTGCGCCTGCTTTAATCGCAGCAAATAAGCTTTCTTGTGTACTCCATGCAGAGACAACCAAGATCATGGTATTACTTTCGAGGGAACGTATTTTTTCAATAATTTCGATACCACTACCATCAGGCAAACCTAAGTCAACTAAGGCTAAGGATATCGGTTGGGTCTCTACGGCTTGAATAGATTCTTTAACATTTTTGGTGAAGATAAGCTCTTCACGCTTATAACCTAGCTCTGTCAAAATTTGACGTAAACGTAATTGAATAATTTCCTCATCTTCAACGACGAGCACCGGTACGGGCAGTATGACTTCTTGTGGTGACATGATTTACTTCCCCCGAAAAAATGAAATGTCTTTTACATTAATGAGTTTAATCCTTTTAGGATATCCCTATAATTAAGTAAATTTCTTATTTTTAATAATTTATTCTAATTCAATTGATGCAGCTATGATGCATTTTTCTTCTAATTTTAAATCCATTTAACATTACAATATGTGTATAGCCATCAGTCTGACTATACACTGCACTTAGCTTAAACTTGAGTGAGATTAGCTCAAATATTGCTTCTTCAGATATTTTACAATTTTTTCAGATTCAAAAAGTTCTACACCAGTATTAGGATCTTTCAAATATGGCACTTGAATATTGTTCCCCATGATTTTTAACACTTGTTCACGCTTACCACCTTTCAGGGGTACATATTTACCCAGTTTTAAGCGCATTACCGCTAATCCCTGATCTTGCCAACGTTCCTTAGCCACATTATGAAAGGTATATGCCAATTCCATTTCAGACAATGCGCTACGTACGATGCGTGTATATGGACTCGCTTCAAAACCCCATAGTTCTAAGAGTTGACTTGGAGCATCACGATGGATAACTTTACGCTGCACCCACACGCCTTGAGCCCCATTAATTAAGGTTCCAACATAAGCAACATACGGAATTTTAGGATAACTGGCATATTTCTTAGGAGTCTGACCTGTTTTGCCATAATGTTTAAATAAATGATGAATAATTTGCTGAGATTCGTACAAACGATCCCCAGTATTGTCATCCACCAAGAAAGGGAATTGCTGTTTTCCACCCAATTTTTGCACGTCTAAACGGTACTTTTTAGCCCCTTTGGGACATGGGTAGACCTCATAATCCAAATTGAGTGTGGTTAGTACTTCTCGTACACGACGACAATAGGGAGACCCTTCAAATTCGTACAGTTTAAGGGCTTTTTCAGGTTGTTTCGGATAAGGCGTCCCATTTGTACCTCGTCCGCCTTCTGCTACGCCTGAGAGCAACGCTTGCGCCACTTTTAATTGATGCAACAACATACTTTTTCCTTTCTTTTTTTATTTGGTATTTTTATACAACAGCCGAGAGTCCTCAGCTGATGTTTGTATTTTCTTTTTCACATTTATATCGTCGTGTATGAGCAAGAATTACGCTTTCATTCCACGACTAAAAATTCAAATACGCTTATAAAGCAACCAATTGCTCTTTTGAAACAACGATGCCGTTATTATCAGCATAGATAAAATCACCAGACTGAATGTTTACACCACCAAAACTTAATGGAATATCTGTTTCACCCACGCCTTTGCGGTTGCTTTTTTGTGGAATCGCAGCCAAAGCATGCACACCTAAATCAAGTTCGGCAATCGCATCAACATCACGCACGCAGCCGTAAATAATGACGCCATTCCAATGATTGTTAACTGCAGATTCAGCAATCATATCACCCATCAAGGCACAGCGCATCGACGCACCACCATCCACAACCAATACTTTACCCGTACCATCGGTTGCCAATAATTCTTTAACACGAGAATTATCTTCAAAACATTTGACCGTCATCACCTGACCGCCAAAACTTTTTCGTGCACCATAACTTTGAAAGAATTTACCATCCAACGACGGGATCACCACTTGTAATTCTTTATCTGAATGATCATCAAGTAAATCACAGGTGACGAATGGAACTGTAGACACGGTATTTCCCTCATTTAATTGTTAGTATGCGTAAATTATCATAAATCTCGAACTTTTCAGTCTGAGTTTGTGCCGCCTCGACCATAGTATGAGCCACTTGCTGTGCTGTCACTGGCTTAAATTTAAAACGGTCAGGTACAAAATGCGAAAAGCGCATATAAAGTTTCTGTGTCGCATCTTCTAAACGTCGCGATTCATGACGCTCACCAAGTAACAGCGAAGGCTTTAATATCGAAAGTTGATTTAACTTTAAGGTTTTTAAATAATATTCCAATTCCCCTTTGACTCGATTATAAAAAAATGCGGAATTAGCGTCAGCGCCCATAGCACTAACTATGATCAAATGGGTTTCTGTATATTCTAATAATTCAGCAAAATGCGCATTGATGCTAAAATCAATTTGATAAAAATTATCTTTAGACCCTGCTTTTTTAATGGTCGAGCCTAAACAACTAAAGGCATGACTATAATCTCTCACATCATCCTGAGTCAGAGAAAGAAAGTCACTGATCACCATTTGTTGAACTTTTGCCAGTCCATTCAGTTCATGGTCACGCTGACGTACCACAGCCGTAATATTCTTACATCCTGTATTTTGACTGAGCTGACGAACCAATTCCCGCCCGACCAATCCTGTTGCTCCGATGACAATCGCATTCTCTATACTTTTAGTCATTTTTCATACAATCTCAATCACTTTAGACTAATCTAACGTTTTCTTTAAAATTTTTCTGCATCTAAAATGTTGTCAAAGCATGTCAAGACTTGACTTAAGCGCTTAGTTTAATCACAATATGGCACTTGTTTACGGGCTGGTGATAGTTCTTCTGATGTTGGTTTTCAGATGTAATTTCAGCCCGCCCAGACCAATCTATTTCAAGGAGTGCACGAGTGGCAAACTCTGCTCAAGCAAAAAAACGTGCTCGTCAAAACGTTAAAGCACGTCAACACAACGCAAGCTTACGTTCTATGGTTCGTACTTATCTTAAACGCACAGTAGCTGCTATTGCTGCTGGTGATTATGCTGTCGCTACAGAAGCTTACAAAAAAGCTGTTCCTGTAATCGACCGTATGGCTGATAAAGGCATCATCCATAAAAACAAAGCTGCTCGTCATAAGAGCCGTTTAAATGCACAAGTTAAAGCTTTAGCTAACTAATTTGTTGCGATAAAAAAAGCCCTTTTTAGGGCTTTTTTTGTGCCTATAGATTTTTAAAAGCAAAAAAATAAGGTCCTTATTGGACCTTATTTTTCTATCTACAGATTATTTATTAATCAGCTTCATATTCGTCGCTGATAAATATGTCCATAATAAGTTTTGGCTTGCTGTCAAATTTGTCCAACGTTGATTGCCACCGTTGGTACAGCTATATCGAATTAAATCCGCACGGTTATTTTGCAAACGTCCCGTATTTAAATCCATACATTGACCACTTTGACGAATCGTTGTAGTCGCAGGGTCCATGGTCCAAATTTGATTGGTTTGGTTTAACATGCAGCGTTCTAGCGTCACTTTAGCTAAACCACCGTTGCCTGTAATACATTGATCTGGATTTGACTTACTGTGTATACGACCAATGACATCATATACCCACTGTTCAGTATCATCCGCCGTACAACCGCTTGGGCCACTGATGTATAAATTTAATGTTCCATCAGTTAAGGTTTCAGATTTCAAACAGTTGTTACCATTTTTGATCAATGTCGCCTGCTCAAACATACCTTCTTGAGTGACTGAAAGCTTTTTCATAAATGCTTCGAGCGCGCTTTGCGCCTCAGGTACTTGATTGGTTAGGTCTTGTGCATACACATTCATCCAACGATTTAGTCGGTATGCGGTGTTTTGTTGCGACTCATAACGGGTTAATTGCTGACGCGCCACACTATTCATCAATGACATGTCATTTTTATATGACTCATACAGCATTTTTTCAGTTGGATTAAGAGCAACAACAGCATTTGCAGCTTGCGCTTCCAAAGCACTTTCTAATTGAGGAAGTTCGATAGCACGCAAAGCACTATAACCATGCTGACGTCCAATTTTGACGGCCGGCTTGATCGCTGTGCTGTAAACTGGAATATCAATATTTGCTAATAACTTGGCTTCTTCACCTGCTTTTTTACAATACAAATCAACTTTCTGTGGTTGATCTGCCAAAGCTAAATTGACATGCAGTTTATTGGCATTACTACCTAGTCGTACAGGTGCTAAAGCAATATTGTTGACTTTATTCGTGTATTGCACATTCAACCAACATGCAGCTTGGTCTAAGGCCGTATTGGCCGCCGTTAAATCATAAACATTACCCCAGTTTGAACGTGCAGCAGGATACAACAAACCGACTTGATTGACAGGATCATAGCCCCCTAAAATGGTAATTACGGGCTGACCAAAGACCCGTGGTCGTGGATAATTTTGATCTGCGTTATACCAAACCGGAGCCGTAGAATTTGGCATCTTCGGTTGAGCGACTTCCATTTCACGAGTGGTTTTATTCCACTTTTTGTAGCCGGTAGGTGATGTTTCATCCCAGACATAACGGTCAAAGTGTGGTTGAATTTTCAGGAATGTGCTGTAACCCGTATAGTGTGTGTAGCGTGATACATTACTATCAGGATACCCGCCGGACATGGCATCTTTTCCGTACGGAAACAAATTTTTAAAATTAGGGATCCCATTACTACCATCCCACTTCCATGTCGCTGTCCACGATAAATTACCACGCATCATATGACGATTGGCAATATAACCCCATCCACTATCTGCATGGTGTGCAGCCCAAAATAGATTGTCACCCACCTGACCAGGGTAATGCCCTAAACCATAGTGATGGCCAATTTCATGGCTAAATTCATTACCTACAGAATCATAGAGCGTCAGCATACCATTACCGCCGCTTAAGCCGTGACTTTGTTCACCATTCGTATATTTACCCTTAGTATGGTGTGCAACAACAGTTTGCGTAAGTTGCGGCTGACTTTGATTTGACATAGAGGCACTGGTAATACCCCAATTGGCAAGGTTAATACCTACACTATATGTAGATTTACCAACATCTCCGCGCATATCCCCAGAATAGACATCACCAGCTGTTGCACTGGCTGTATCATAAATGACACCTGACGAGACCATTACACGGTTCAACTTAACATCATCATATTGCGCGACCGTCATTTCTGCAGCTGGAATAGTCTGAAAGTAATCTGTCCCTGCTTTTTCAGGCTCTAAAAGCATGTAATGACCTGAAGATTTGGGTGTATCTGTCAACATTCCTATACGGATATTATTCAACACCAATTCACCTGGTGCAGCAAAATCGATTTTATCTTCAGCCAACTCACCACTGACTTTATTTGCGTCGATAAATTTTAATCTTAGACCGGGTTTAACTTCATCCCAATTGAGTGTTGTGGTCCACGCGCGTTTACTGTACCAAACATCTGGACGCCCTCTTTGCCCACTTTGGTCTGAAACAGGCATCTGCGTTGGATCATCCAATGTCGCGGTGCGAACTAAGCGATTGTTTTGATAGATTTCTACTTTGAGTTGCTTGATGTTTTGCATATCAAGTGTTGGCGTCACGATAAGCAGCGCTTCTTTTTCACTGGTTAACCGTGGCATTTTCTTGGCTTCGTTCGCATTCGGGTCAACGACATGACTTTGACCAAATTGAACTTGCGCGGAAAAGCTACCGACTAAATCATTACGTATTTCACGAACAGCATCATTGGCATCGTAGTCATAAAAACCAATGCTTGTTTCATCGACTATATCTTGGGTCGGTTCTGGATAACTGGCAGATGATGCAGTGCCACTTGAACTATCACCACCACCTCCGCCACCACAAGCAACTAACATTAATGACACAATACAAATTGATAATTTGTTATATGAAAAACCTATCACACTTTTCACTACTATTCCCCAATTAGCCACAAAAAAATCCAATTAAGAGACTTACATAAAATATATAAATCAATAAGTTACAACAAATATAATGCTATTTTCTTTTTATTAATCATTCAATTGCCGCGTTTTGTCACTTATTAACAATTCAAATTAAATCTAAATATTTAGTATTGGCTGAATCACGATTGCTGTGACAGGTACTTCACTTATCAACTAAAATTAAGGTGTAGTCCTTTAAATACAATCGTATATTCCCGACAAAAATTGTCAGGATATTTTTAGAAACTTTGTAAATAAAAATTTTTAGAAATGGTTTAATCCCATATATTTTTTATGGTATTTTAATTTTCATCCTAGGCAGCCATTGCTGTACAAATGAAAAGAGGGATAAAAATGTCGATTAACCAATTTTTGCCATCATTAGAAAAATTTGCAGAAGCAGAAAATCAATATATTGAATATTTTACATCGAAAGGTGAAAAAGACATTTTAGGTAAAGTCATTTCAAATATGAAATCGACCGCTGAGATTCAAGCCTCTCAAGGCGTAGACTCATGGTTAGCATATGGCGTGTACTTACCAGCTGTAGAACGTATTTTTGCACTGCATCAAGGGGAAACAGAAGCTGAATTTTTTGAACGCACACAATATCCAGTTGAAATCGTACAAGCGTATAGCATTAAAGATCATGACATTGCCACATTGATTGCCGCAGACAAATACAGTCGAATCCACCAACAACATCTCCCTGTCAATACTAGCCGCTGGCCTTATAGTGACGACGGTTCAAGTATTGATTTAAATCAGTATCCTGCACGAATTAAAGCCAATATTTAATCTTTTATTTAATGAAATATTGAAGCAGATAAAAAAGGCATCCCGTACATGGATGCCTTTTTTAAATATTTTGTATGCGCAAAAATACTTAGAGTTGCTGCTCAGCCTGCTGAAATTCACGAATATTTAATTCATTTAGTTCTCCACGCCAAATCCATTTCAGTTTTGACTCAAGGAATACATCTCCTTCAAACCAAACAAATAAACCTTCCATCATTTTCGGCCAGTCTTCGCGTGTCACGATATTTTTACCTGAAATAATGGCAAGAATTGCAGCCAAAATCGTATCATGACTCACCGCTAGACTCAGACCATAATCATTGGTTGGATGAGTGTTGTAAATCAACTCCAAAACATCTACCACCCCATGAATGGGCTGTTTCATACCCGGCAAAGCATTATTCACAAAACTATTGATAAAGCCTAAAGCACCTTGCTTTTGAAAGTATGGTCCTGCTTTTTTAATATCGAGCACAAAACTTCCCGGCTCGACCAATAATCCTTGTTCAATGATCTCGATATGGTGGGTATTCGGTTCAATCGTGACATTATCTGCACCTTGAATCATCAATGCCGCCGTATCCACACAGCGCTGAATTGGACTCGAAATACAGTGCTGAATAACACGATCGGTATTTTCAACCAAATAGCTGCCCCACGCTTCGGCTAAATCACGTCCTTGATGGGTCAGTTGCAAGTCATAACCGGCCAAGCCTTGTCCTTGTACAACTTCACGAATGGAATGACGTGTAAACAATGTTACAGGCGTCTTTTCATCCGGCAATAAGTCTATTGCTTTCAGCATACTAGGAGGGAGCAAATCTAGGGCCATAATTGACAGTTCTTAAATGCAGGAGATTTAACGGAGTGTGCTGACACTATAGCATGAACCCGATTTAGCTCAAGTTTTGTCAGGCATGTTTGCCAAAGCATTTAAGGCCAATTCTTTCATTTCGGCATTTTTAAATGCAATAAATCCACCATTTAATAAAGTCGTGCGTTGGTTATATAGAAATGCGCGACCTTTAAAATCAACCAAACCACCACCAATACGCTCGATTAAACATTGTCCAGCGCTCGTATCCCATTCACAAGTCGGATGAAAACGCGGATAAATATCCACTCGATCTTCTAACATCATACAAAACTTATATGCACTACCAGCATGGTAGGCCTGAAAAGGAGTGAGTTTTTCTAAAGCGTCTAGATAGTCCGTATAAATCGGCTTATTTTTGGCACTTTGACTCAAGCCAACGTGTACGACACTCTCTGCAGAGGTTTGAACATATTCATACCATGTGGTTGACTGGCTATCATATTTCAGCGGCAGTCCCGCAAATGGGCAAATATATACACTGTATTTCCCGGGGATCGCCAATATGGCAAAGGTAGTATTAGCACCCTCAACCAGGCTCAGATTAATGGTAAATTCAGGTCTTTTATGTAAAAACTCTTTGGTGCCATCCAAAGGATCAAGCAGCCAAAATTTTTGCCATTGCATACGTTCAGACTTGTCACCTTCTTCTGACAATACAGGCAAGTTAGAAACTTTGGATAATGCTTGAGTAATATAGCTATTTGCACGATAGTCAGCTTGCGTTACCGGTGAATCATCACTTTTAAGTTCCACATCAAAATCTGCACCTGAGCAATAACGCCGATATTCTTCTCGCAAAATTTCGCAAGCTTGTGTCACAATGGGAACCAACTGCAAAATCAGTGGGTCTTGCGGTGCTGTTGTTGTTTTAAACATAGAATACCTTTATATGCCAAATTACTCAGAAAAGCCGACGATCATTTTCGATATGGACGGTACTTTACTCGATCTTGCTTATGATGATTTCATTTGGAATGAGCTGCTGCCAATTCGCTATGCTGAACAGCATCAGTGCTCACTCGAACAAAGCAAGCAAACCCTATTTAGTTTTTATCAACAACATAATCATACCCTAAAATGGTACTCCTCTCGCTTTTGGACGTCACAAGTTGGCGTTGATGTTTTGGCAATGCAAATAGAACAAAAAGCCAAAGTAGCCAAACGCGAAGGCTGCATTGAGCTGCTTACCTATCTTAAAGAAAATGGCTATCCTATTTGGCTTGCGACCAATGCCGACTTTGCAGGCTTACAATTCAAACTTAAAGAAACCGGTCTTCGTGATTTTTTCGATGTTATCGTCAGTTCAGAAACGCTCGGTCATGCCAAAGAGTTTATTGAGTTTTGGCAAATATTAGCAAGCAAACACCCCTTCTATGCAAAAAACTGTTACTTCATTGATGACACAGAAAAAGTGCTCAATGGTGCAAAACTTTTTGGGATTGAACAGCTCTATTCGATTCAACAGCCTTCATCTGCCAAAGCGCCTCGAGAGACTTGTAATTATCCAATGCTGTCCGCATTAACAGATTTAATCCCTATTTTAGAAGCTCAAATGACTGAGCACGTCGAGGAACAGAAAAAATATGCGTAAATCAAATCTAGCCGAAGATGCGGTTGGTATGCGTATAGACAAATGGTTGTGGGCTGCACGTTTTTTTAAAACACGCTCTATTGCCAAAAATGCTATTGAAGGCGGTAAAGTTCATCATAATGGCGAACGCGTTAAAGTCTCTCGTGAAGTTCGTGTAGGCATGGAATTAACCATTGCACAAGGCCTTGAGAAAAAAACCGTGGTGGTGAAAGCACTGTCGGATGTTCGTGGGCCTGCCCCAACCGCTCAGCTGCTTTATGATGAAACTGAGGTCAGTATTGCAAAACGGGAATTGCTCGCATCCCAAAGAAAGTTGCATAATCTAGCTCGGCCAGATCATCGACCAAGTAAAAAAGATCGTCGAGATATTGGTAAATTTAAAAGAGAAAATGATCAACAGTTTGACCAGCAATGGTCTTATAATGATGATTAAGTTAAAGCGTCACAACATGTCGCACCTGTTGTGATTTTCATAGAACAAAAGGATGATTTCTGTCACTATACCCTCGTGGAACAGATTTAAACTGAATACATCCACTTGAGTATATTGTTTCGTGACATCGTATTGAGGTTGTAAGATGGATGATAATAAAAGCAAGGCGTTAAATGCGGCCTTAAGCCAAATTGAAAAGCAGTTTGGTAAAAACACCGTTATGCGTCTTGGTGATAATACTGTACAGGCGGTTGAAGCTGTCTCTACGGGTTCTTTAACACTAGATATCGCACTAGGTATTGGTGGTTTACCTAAAGGTCGTATCGTAGAAATCTACGGTCCTGAATCTTCTGGTAAAACGACTATGACATTACAAGCCATTGCGCAATGTCAAAAAACTGGCGGTACTTGTGCATTCATCGATGCTGAACATGCATTAGACCCTCAATACGCACGTAAACTTGGCGTAGATATTGATAACTTACTTGTTTCACAGCCAGACAATGGTGAACAAGCGCTTGAAATTGCAGACATGCTGGTACGTTCAGGTGCCATTGACCTGATCGTTGTCGACTCTGTAGCTGCACTGACCCCTCGCGCCGAAATTGAAGGCGAAATGGGTGACTCACACATGGGCTTACAAGCTCGCCTGATGAGCCAAGCACTGCGTAAAATTACCGGTAATGCTAAACGTTCGAACTGTATGGTGATCTTCATTAACCAAATCCGTATGAAGATTGGTGTAATGTTTGGTAGCCCAGAAACCACAACTGGTGGTAATGCACTTAAATTCTATGCATCTGTACGTTTAGATATCCGCCGTATTGGTCAAGTGAAAGAAGGCGACGAAATCATTGGTTCAGAAACCAAAGTGAAAGTTGTGAAAAACAAAATGGCTCCTCCATTCCGTGAAGCGATTTTCCAAATTCTTTATGGTAAAGGCGTGAACCATTTAGGTGAGCTTGTTGACCTCGCAGTACAACAAGAAATTGTTCAAAAAGCAGGTGCTTGGTATTCATACCAAGGTGACAAGATTGGGCAAGGTAAAAACAATACCATTCGCCACTTAGAAGAACACCCTGAACTTGTGCAAACTATCGAAAAACTGATTCGTGAACAACTTCTGACTACGGGTACAGCACCTGTAGAAGACAAAGACGAAGAAGAACCAGACTTTTTAGATGCTTAATTACAGCATACTTTAATAGCAGACGAAACGCCCTACGGGGCGTTTTGTTTTGCACTCAAAATTTGTATTAAAATGACCCCATGACTAAAGACCATTTTCCACTCTTGCTTGATTATGAAGCACTGAAACAACAGTTTGCAGAAGCTGAAGAAACTACCTGCGTAAATCATGCTGCACAAACTGACATTTCACATGACAATACTTCGGTGATCGATCACACTGCGTTGCATTTTGACACCAATGGTAAAGATGTTCATGCTGAAAAAAAATCGGGACTGCGCGGCTCTCGTCTACGCTCGTACGCTTTTGCAGTACTCACACGTAAAGAATACTCAAAAGCGGATTTAATCGAAAAATTAGCACTGTATGCGGATAGTCGCGAAGAAGTCATACACTTGGTGGAAGAACTCGCACGTGAGAACTATCAAAGCGATCAGCGTGTAGCAGAAATGCTGTTGTCGAGTCAAAAACGCAAAGGTAAAGGCCCCAACCGTATAAAGCTTGCTTTAAAAAATAAAAAAGTAGACAGTGAGTTAATTCAGGATGAATTAAAAGAAACAGATTGGGTCGCTGAAGCTTACCAGCTCAAGATCAAAAAATTTGGCAAAGCTGTTGAACGTGATCCAAAACAAAAAGCCAAACAAATACGTTTTTTGCAATATCGAGGCTTTGATCTCGATACGATTTTTAAAGTGATTGCACGTAAAGAATTTGATGACGAATAACAAAGATATAGATCTAAATGAAGAATTAATAAAACTAAAATAAAGAAGAAGTTAGGATTGAAAAAATGAGAGGAAGTTTAATTTATTATTATTTAAACTGGTGGCAACCCTACCAGCAAGACTTCGGCACATCATATTTCTACTACCGTTGCTACCTTCCGGTCCTGGCGGGGTTTGTAGAGTACAATTGCGAAGTAACCGGCAGGGCTACCATTGCAAGAACAGAGTATAGAGATTTTTAATAAACATGCAAGACTAAAACCGAGAATTCCTGAGTAGAAAATACTGTTTGATTATTTATAAATCAATATGATGATAGATGATGTAGAAAACATGAAACTTCATCGCTATATTTTTACTTTAATACACAACAAGATTGTAAAAGCTTATTGCAATTCAGAACTTTGGCGTTTTTAATGTGCTTATCGTTTTATCTAAAGCAGTCTGTAATAAAACTATTCAATACGGACATGCTTGCAACTACATGGAATTTTTATGATGTTTAAACAGCATGTATTGTGTGCCCTTACATTGACTTGCTCAGGTACGCTATTTGCCAATATTCCAATTGAATCTCGCGGTTTGAGTGGCGCTGATAATGGCACTGTGTATACAGCAAATAATACAGCCATTCAAACAGGTGCTGGCTCTACCCCTACGCCAACCAATTTAAATTGGCAGCTCATGCAGAAGAATCAACAGCTCGAAAATGAATTGCGTAGCTTACGTGGTAAAATGGAAGAGCAAGACAATATTATCGAACAATTAAAAAGTGAACTTACAAACCGCTATGCAGATTTAGATCAACGTTTAGAGCTACTCCAACAAAAAGTAGATCCGAGTGAAGACACAGAGGCTGCGGAGGATAACCAACAAGGTATTGCACCCAGCAACAGCTAATACAGTCCCTACACCGGTTAAACAACCTACAGCACAAGCAACTTTAAGCTCATCTGCAAAACAACCTGTAAATACAGGCGGTGACTCACTTGAGCTCGAGAAAGCAGCTTATACCGTTGCTTTAGATGCATACAAACAAGGTGGTGCGAAAAAAGCCATCGCACCGATGAAAAATTTTATTAAAAATAATCCTAACAGTGTTTATATTAGCAATGCATATTTTTGGCTAGCTGAATTCAACCTTGCTGTTGAACCGACTAACTACGCAGAAGCGAAAAAGAACTATGGTATTGTAGTAGATCAATACCCTGAGTCGACTCGTGCACCTAGAGCGTTATATCAACTGTATAGCATTGCAAAAGACGTAGATCGAAACAGCAGTTTAGCAACGCAGCTCAAAACCAAGCTTACCCAAAAGTATCCAAAATCTGAAGAAGCAGGCTTTGTTAAAAAATAGAACTATTTTTTATTCGCAGCATTTAGCGCACAATACCGCGCTTAGACTGCTCAAGTGAGTCAATCAACAATTGCGCTTCTGCCACTTCAGGCAAAATTTCAATGCGAATACGCTCAATCGCTTCATTCGTCGTTAAACCATCTTTATAGATCAATTTAAAAGATTCACGTAAACCTTGAATCACATTTTTAGACCAACCTTTACGACGCATACCTTCAATGTTCATGGCAAAAGCATGGGCTGGATTACCAGATACCATGACATAAGCAGGTACATCTTTCAAAATAAGCGATGCACCACCAATCATACTGTATGAATCGATTTTACAGAATTGATGAATACCAGAGTTACCACCTACGATGACGTAATCACCAATGTGGACATGACCTGCAACGCCGACGTTATTAGCAAAGATATTATGATCACCTACCACACAGTCATGTGCAATATGTGTATTCACCATCAATAAATTGTGACTACCAACTTTAGTTAGACCCTGATCTTGAACAGTACCACGGTGTAAACTACAGTGTTCACGAATCGAGTTGTGATCACCGATTTCTAACCAGGTTTCTTCACCAGCATATTTCAAGTCTTGGCAAACTTCACCAACACTGGCAAATTGAAAAATTTCGTTATGTTGACCAATACGGGTATAACCACCCACCACAACATGTGAATGCAGTTTTGTACCCGCTCCAATTGTGACTTTAGGACCAATAATACAATATGGTCCAATTTGCACATCCGGAGCAATTACTGCTGATGAGTCAATAATGGCGGTAGGATGAATTAATTCGTTATTGCTCATGCTGTCTCTGTTTTCTGATGCGAAACCATAATTTCCGCGGTTGCTGCGACTACGCCATCTACAGTGGCAACACAATTATATTTGTAAATGCCACGCTTTTGCATCACTAATTCTGATTTTAATACAAGTTGATCGCCTGCAACGACTTGTTTTTTAAATCGGACCTTTTCTGCACCAGCAAATAAGAACAACGAACCCGCTGAAGGTTTCTCATTATTCATGATGAAACCTAAGATACCCGACACTTGCGCCAATGCCTCAACAATCAGCACGCCCGGCATAATTGGATATTCAGGGAAATGGCCTTGTAAAAATTCTTCGTTAATCGTTACATTTTTATAGCCTACAATCCCGTTGTCAGTCACTTCAACAACACGATCAACCAATAAAAACGGATAACGATGTGGCAAATATTCACGAATAGTCTGAATAGTCATTGGTAATTCAGGTTTTGTGAAAGCTGGGGTATTCGACTCTGTCATCATAATTATTTACGCAATTTAAATGTTGATTCAAGGGACTCAATTTGAGACTGCATATGATCAAGTCGTTTGACCAATTGGGTCAATGGCACATCTGCTAATTGTTTAAAGCGGATTGCTGCCTTTTTCCAAGAACCACTTTCAAGCATTGGCGTACCTGAAGAATAACTCCCAGCAACGGAAATACTTTTTGTGACCATTGACATACCGGTAATTGTCACATTATCTGCAATATTAATGTGACCTACGATACCAACAGCCCCTGCTAGCACACAATTTTTGCCAATAGTTGTACTACCGGCAATACCACATTTCGCAGCCATTGCTGTATTTGCACCAACTTTGACGTTATGCGCGATTTGCACAAGGTTATCAATAATGACACCATCTTCCAAAATTGTGTCATCTAAAGCACCACGGTCGATACTACAATTTGAACCAATACGCACATCATTCCCGATACGCACAGAACCTAATTGAGCAATACGATGCCATTTCCCTTGATAAGGTGCAAAACCAAATCCTTCACCACCGACCACCGTATTTGCATGGATACGTACACGATCACCTAACTTGGCTTCACCAGTAATCGTCACATGCGAATCAATAAAACAATCTTTACCAATTTCAACACCATGATCAATCTTCACTTGTGATTCAATGCGCGTTCCTTCACCCACCACACTATTCGCACCAATCACCACATAATGCCCAATATAAGCAGTATCAGAAATGATTGCAGAAGGATGAATTTGGGCAGTACTTTCAATTCCTGTTTCTACAGATTTTTTTTCAAAAACATGCGTCAGAATAGCGAAAGCCAAATACGGATTGGGTACAACAATAAAGTTTTGCTGTGAAGGGATTTGTGACTGCATGTCTGCAGTCACAATCAGCGCACCAGCCTGAGATTGTTGAGCTTCATTCAGATATTTATCTGCGTTTAAAAATGCAAGCTGATGCGGTTGAGCACTCTCTAAACTTGCCATTCCACTGAATTGCAAGTCTAGCTGGCCAATACATTGACCTTGAACAAGTTGAGCAAGCTTTTCTAAACTGAATTTTTGAGAATTCATTGATTATTTAATTGCATTAACCTTTTGAATCATTTTATCAGTTAAATCAAACTTAGGGTCATACGCAAGTGCTGAATTTTTATTCAAAACAACATCTAACTTATTTTCTGTGCGCAATTGTTCTGCAACTTGTTTAATTCGAGTATCCATCGTGCGATTTAAGGACTGGATATTACCTTGAACCGAAGCTTGAACTTTTTGCTGTAAATCAGTCAGCTCTTTGAGTTTAGTTTGATACTGTTGACCCATTTGCTGCTTTTGCGCAGCAGTCAACTTATCACCACCTTGCTGAGCTTTTTGTTGCATTGCTTCCAGCTCTTTAGCAAGTGATTCAATTTTAGTGGTTTGTGGTTTCAATTGCTGTTGAATTTGAGCATTTTGTTGTTTTATATAAGTGCTTTGATCCACCACCTTTTCTAAATCAACCACACCGTAACCTGCTGCATGTACCACAGCAGAACATGACATACCCAATACCGCCAAACCAGCAAATAATTTATTCATCTTATCAACCTGTAATTTTGTTATTCCCAGAAGGGTCGTACTTAGAACGTACGACCAATCTCGAATTGAATTTCTTTTGTTTCATCACCAGCTTTGTCATTAAGCGGGAATGCATAACTCAGTGAAATTGGACCAATCATCGTGATCCAAGTAAAGCCTGCACCAACGCTATAACGCATGTTATTCATATCAAAACCGAAGTTATCTTTACAGTATTTGCGATCTTCACTTGACTGAGATACATCACATTGGGTATCAAATACTTGCGCGCCTTCAGCAAACAATACTGGGCGTACTTGACGCGCCCAATCGCCTTTAAATGGCACAGGTAAAGCTAATTCAGTACCAAATTGAATTAAAGCATTACCACCAACTTCTTCCATATCATAATCAGTTTGATTGGTATCTTGGTAATAAACACCCGGATATTTTGGACCCAACGTACTGTTATCATAACCACGTACCGAACCAAAACCACCTGCATAGAAGTTTTTATAAAATGGTAAATCATTACCATAACCCAACTTACCATAGCCACGGAACACAAAGTCTTTACCTAATGGGAAGTAAGCCTGGGCATCATACGTAACTTTTTGATATTCAACATCACTACCAGGTAGCGCCACTTCGGCATTCACACGATGAGACATACCTGACGTTGGGAATACTGGACGGTTTAAGGTGTTATATGACCAACCTAAATTTAAATTATAAGTTAAAAAATCACCTTGATACTCAGCACCATATGGCAACGTATTAATCACATTACCTTTAGAGTCTACGCAACCTTTATCCACATCTGTTGTACCAGGACAATATTGACCTGTTTTTGTTTCCTTACCACCATGGCTCGTTAAATAATCAGCAACATATGTAGAAACATAAGGACCCGTAGTCACATCAGTTTTATCTACATTTAACCCCATACTGATACTTTGGTTTTCATCGATCGGATAACCAAAGTTAATACCACCACCAAAACTGTCAGTGACGTAGTTGTTAACGTTATAGTCGTCATCTAACTTGGTTTTACGGTAGTACAAGTTATAACCACGGCGTACACCATCAATAGTGAAGTATGGGTCAGTTACACTGAGGTTGTAATAATCTTGAGTCTCTGAACGAGACAAATCGATAGAAACTGCATTACCTGTACCCAAGAAGTTGGTTTGACTCAAACCTGCTTGGAAAGTTACACCGCCACTTTGTGAGAAACCAACAGCTAAAGTACTTGTCCCCGAATGCTGCTCTTCAACATTTACATTTAAATCAATTTGATCTGGCGTGCCCGGAATACGTGCAGGCTTAACATCAACGGTTTTAAAGAAACCAGTACGTTCTAAACGCACTTTAGACAAATCAATTTTTTCGTTACTTGCTAAGGCGCCTTCCATTTGACGCATTTCACGACGTAGAACTTCATCAGCTGTTTTCGAGTTACCTGTGAAATTAATACGGCGAACAGTGACTTGCTGGCCCGGATTCACATAGTAATTTAAATCAACCAATTTGGTGTCTTTATTGATTTCAGGAACAATGTTCACTTCTGCAAAGTAGTAACCTGCATTACCATATTTACGAAGTAAAAGCTGTTTCACACCATTCACTTTTTCTTGTGAATATAAATCGCCATCTTTATAAAGTTTTAAAGCGTTTAAATCTGTTTGCGTATAAAGCGTATCACCTAAAAAATGGGTTTCACCAAACTTAAATTGTTCACCTTCATCCACCGAAACTTCGATAAAGACGTGTTTTTTATCTTCACTCAAATTCAGACTTGAATTGGTAATGTTGAAGTTGATGTAACCTTTATTGAGATACATCGCACGTAAAGCTTCTAAACTCGCAGCCATCTTTTCACGTGCATAGCGGTCATTTCGAGAAATGATCGAGTTCCAACCACTTTCTTTTAATGCAAAAATTTGTTTAATTTCGCTTTCTTTAAAGACCGTATTACCAATGATATTAATATCAAATACTTTGGCAGATTGACCTTCTTCAAACTCGATTAAGACATTGACACGGTTATTCGGTTGAGCGGTTGTAATCACTTTGACATCAGCATCGTAGCGACCTTGCTGCATGTACTGTTGTTCTAATTCAGTTTCAACCGTTTGCAAAGATGATTTCTTTAAAACTTCACCTTCGGACAGACCCATTTTCTTTAAGCCTTCTTCCAAGGCTTCTTTAGGAATAAGTTTATTGCCTTTTAGCTCAACTTTAGAAATTACTGGGCGTTCAACCACTGTATATACAAGGGTATTACCGACTTGTGAAGACTTCACATCATCAAACAAACCCGACGCAAACATGCTACGAATTGAGTTTGAAATGATTTGATCATTGACACGATCACCAGCGGAGAATGGGATCATTCCGGCTACATTGTCAGGAGTTAAACGCACTAAGCCATCAACACGAATATCTTGTACTACAAAATCATCTGCTGCATATACTTGTTGTGCTACGGCCATAGCACTAACCAGTGCCAATGGCATAAATAAATGTTTGTGCTGCATGCCAGTCTTTTCCGCTGTTAATTTATTTCGTATAACGTTCTTATAAACGCATAATGTCATTGAATAGAGCCAGTAGCATCATGCTACCCAGCAATACCATACCAATTTTTAATCCAACCAATTGTATTTGTTCAGAAACAGGTTTACCACGAATTAATTCAATAAAATAGTAAATTAAATGACCGCCATCGAGCATAGGAATCGGTAGTAAATTTAAAATACCTAAACTCACACTCATCAGTGCCATAAATGAAATGAAGGTTTGCCACCCCATTTCAGCACTTTGTCCAGCCACTTTCGCAATGGTAATCGGACCAGATAAATTATCCAAACCCACCAAACCACGCACCATTTTTACAATAGAATTCAGGATCATACTAGAGATCTGACCTGTTTTTTCTACCGCTTTTCCCATCGCCTCTACAGGCGTGTATTGAATGGTTTGTTTGTATTCGGCTGGAATATTGACTTTACCCGGATCGCTTTGTACACCTAAAAGCCCTGTGACTTTACCCATTTGGTCACGCTTACCTTGCGGCATCACGTTTAAATGCACAATTTTATTTTGTCGTAAAACATCAATTTTAAGTAACTTTTCTGGAGAAGCTTGTACAACTTGTACAACATCAAACCAGCCTTTCATTTTTACGCCATCGATCGAAACAATTCGATCACCCACTTGCATCCCTTGGCGAATCGCTGCGCCATCTTCACTGAGTTTTGAAACCACTGCAGGAATTTCAGGACGATACGGTGTAAAACCAAGAACATCGAGTGGTGACTGAGTTTGATCACGTAAGAAACTTTGAATAGGTAAACTGAAGTTTTGAATTTGCCCTGCTCGTTCAGCTTGAATTTGAATATTGCCAGTTTCACCTACACGATCAACCAAGGCATAATTCAAGCGCTCCCAAGTGGATACTTGAGTGCCATCTACGGCAGTAATTTTATCACCAGTCTGCATTTGCGCAGCCGCTGCTGGCGTATTCGGTAAAATTTTACCTACGCGCGTATTGAGCTGTTCCTGAGCTGGTAAAAATAAAATCCAAAACAACACTACTGCAAAAGCCAAGTTAATGAGTGGCCCTGCAGCCACAATTGCAATACGCTTCCAAGGGTGTTGTCGGTTAAATGCTTTCGGTAAGTCTTCTGCTGCGACATCACCTTCACGCTCATCCAACATTTTGACATAACCACCCAGTGGTAATGCAGACAGTTGATATTGAATACCCGACTTCTTTGACGTCCACTTAAGTAGTGTTGGGCCAAAACCAATCGAATACACCAAAACCTTTACGCCCAGTTTACGTGCAACGAAATAATGCCCAAATTCATGAATCGCTATCAGCGGTCCAAGTAGCAATATTGCTGCAATAATCATAAACAAGGCATTCATGTCTTAACTTCCTGAATTCAATACTGCTTTTTCAGCAACCATACGTGCCGATTTATCTGCATGCAAAATAACATCAATATTATTTGCAGCTGAGTTTTCAACTTGCCCCAACACATGTTCCACAATTTGAGGGATTTGAGTAAAGCCAATTTTCTCATGCAAAAATGCTGCCACGGCGATTTCATTGGCTGCATTTAAAATCGTAGGAGCTAAGCCCCCAGCCTTCATGGCTTGACGTGCTAATTTTAGTGCTGGGAATCGCTGTATATCAGGCTGTTCAAAGTTTAACTGTGAATGAACAAATAAATCTAATGGAGGCACATGTGTTTGAATACGCTTTGGCCACGCTAATGCATGAGCAATAGGCGTACACATATCAGGATTTCCCATTTGTGCCAAAGTCGAACCATCTACATATTGAACCATTGAATGAATGATACTCTGTGGATGGACAACAACTGTTACAAATTGTTCTTCAACTGCAAAAAGATGACAGGCTTCGATTAATTCCAAGCCTTTATTCATTAGCGTTGCAGAATCAACTGAAATTTTTTGCCCCATCGACCAATTTGGATGCTTACAGGCTTGGGCCGGCGTTACACTTTGCAATTGTTCTAAACTATGATGTAAAAATGGACCACCAGAAGCGGTAAGTAAAATTTGTTTGACACCTAGCTTTGGCTGACCATGACGCTCACCTTGTAGATAAGTTTCAGGTAAGCATTGGAAGATTGCATTGTGTTCAGAATCGACTGGCAGCAACAAAGCATTATTTTCACGTGCGGTCTGAATCATGATGTCACCCGACATCACCAGCGCTTCTTTATTTGCAAGCAACACGCGTTTACCTGCTTTCGCAGCAGCCAATGTAGGTAGCAACCCTGCCGCACCAACAATAGCTGCCATGACCACATCAACCTGTGGATGTTCTGCTACTGCGATTAATCCTTCTTCATCATGCAGGATTTCAATATCAGTTAATTTTTCAGCTACGAGTAATTGGCGCAGTTCATCCACTTTATTGAATGGAACAACTGCGATTTTCGGTCGATATTGTTTGCATATTTCGACAAGTTCTACAATTCGGCTATGTGCAGTGACTGCAAAAACTGAATACTCTTCGGGATGCTGTTGCAGAATCTTTAAAGTACTTTGACCAATGGATCCTGTTACACCCAATATACAAACAGATTGTGACATCTATAAATCTACGCCAATTAATTTTAAAACATACATACCTGCTGCAAAGATAGGTGCTGCAGCAAGCAACGAGTCAATACGATCCAGCACACCACCATGTCCGGGAAGAATACGACCAGAATCTTTGATCCCTGCACGACGCTTGATCATCGATTCAAATAAATCACCAAGTACTGAACTAAATACCGTTATTACTGAAAGTATTAAAAATAAGATATGTTCAGCGATGCTTAAATCTAGATAAATAATTTCAACAACAATGACAATTAGCATTGCAGTGAATAGACCGCCGTATAAACCTTCGATCGATTTATTCGGGCTCACATCTGGTGCAAGTTTTTTCTTACCGAATTTACGTCCCACGAAATATGCACCACTGTCTGCACCCCATACCAAAAGGAACAGATACATGAGCCACCACGGTGAGTTCATCCACACAGAAAAAATAGCAGTTACCGCAGCAGGAACTAAGACTAAACCAATACCACTCAGACTCGGGTTATACCAGTTATCGTAATCAGGATAAGACTTCACCCAATAGACACTTAAGATCCAAGTAAAGATCGAAGCCGCCCAAAGCAGTAATGCAACATCTGTAAAATGCAATGCTAGTGCTGAAAGAATAGCAGTGACTAGACCATAGCCCCAAGCGAAAGGTTTAATCACATTTTGTGTATTCCGCGGCATGAGTTTGAACCACTCATAACCCGCGACAGCTGATGCAATAATCATCAGCACAAGCATTGGGTATTTAGACTCGGTTGCAAACATGCAACTCAGTACAACTGAAACCAGTACCAATGCGGTTATTATCCGCTCTAACATTTATTTATTCTCAAACTGCTCTTGTTGAATCTGCTCTGAGGTCTTACCAAAACGACGTTCACGACCACCAAATACCGCTAGTGCGTCGTCAAATTCTTCAATGGTAAATTCAGGCCATAATGTCTGGGTAAAATAAAGTTCTGCATACGCAGCTTGCCAAAGCAAGAAGTTCGAGAGACGGAAATCACCACCTGTACGAATTAACAAATCTACCGGAGGTAGATCACTTAAACTGACATATTGACCAAAGACTTCAGCATCCACTGCTTCAAGATTTATTTTGTTAGTTAAAACATCTGCTGCGATTTTTTTTGCAGCCTGTGTCATATCCCACATACCACCGTAACTAATTGCAATAGTTAAAGTCATGCTGTCGAAATTAGCAGTCCTTTGTTCAGCTTGCAACATTAAGTCACGTAAGTTAGGAGATAAGCGAGAACGATCACCAATAAAACGTAGGGAAATGTTAAATTTTTCCATGCGTGGCAACTGCTCATGAATGGTTTCTTCAAGAAGAGCCATCAACAAATCAACCTCAAACTGAGGACGATTCCAATTTTCACTCGAAAAAGCAAAAACGGTCAGTGCTTGGATATTTCTTTTACGACAATGTTCAACGATGGGATCTAGGATGTCCTTTCCAGAACGATGCCCTTCACCTTTTTGCATTTGATTCTTTTTTGCAAAACGATTGTTGCCATCCATAATGATGGCAACATGTTTTGGAAGACGGGAAGTTTCTTCAGATGAGGTCATTAAAACTTAGACCTTCATCAATTCAGCTTCTTTTGCAGCCAGACGTTTTTCAACTTCAGCAACGAATTTGTCTGTGATTTTTTGAATGTCATCACCCGCGCGACGCTCATCATCTTCAGAAATTTCTTTTTCTTTTAACAATGCTTTGATATCACCCAAAACATCACGACGGATGTTACGGATCGCAACTTTTGCATTTTCAGCTTCGTTACGTGCAACTTTCTGCATGTCTTTACGTGTTTCTTCTGTTAATGCAGCCATAGGAACACGGATGGCATCAGCAGTAATCGGGTTTAAGCCCAAGTCAGATTCACGAATTGCTTTATCAATTGCAGCAACCATTGAACGTTCAAAAGGCTGAACAAGTAGAGTACGAGAGTCTTCTACACCCACGTTCGCTACTTGGTTTAATGGCACATCAGAGCCATAGTAAGGAACCATAACACCATTTAAAATTGATGGGTGCGCGCGGCCTGTACGAACTTTGGCAAAACCATGCTCTAGAGAATCTAGAGATTTGTTCATACGGTCTTCTGCGTCTTTTTTAAGATCGTTAATCATGTGATCTTCCTTACTTAATTCGAAAAGATGTAAATTCTAAAATAGCTTGTAGTATAAAGAGCTTTAGGGCCCACGTACATTAGTTCGTAACGTGAGTACCCTCTTTTTCACCCATTACCACTGAAAGTAATGAACCTGATTTGTTCATATCAAATACTTGAAGTGGAACGTTGTGGTCACGGCACAAGCAAATCGCTGTTAAATCCATCACACCCAGTTTTTCATCTAAAACTTGGTCAAATGTTAATGCATCGTATTTCACTGCATCTTCATACTTGCTTGGATCTTTGTTGTATACGCCATCAACCTTCGTCGCTTTAAGGATAAGATTGGCTTCAATCTCGATACCGCGTAAGCATGCCGCTGTATCTGTCGTAAAGAATGGGTTACCCGTACCTGCGACAAATACACACACTTCGCCACGAGTTAAATGACGAATAGCATCACGGCTAGAGTATGATTCAACTACTGCACCAATGGGTAAAGCCGACATTAGACGAGTTTTGATATTACGACGCACCAAAGCATCACGAAGTGCCAAACCGTTCATCACAGTGGCCAACATACCCATTTGGTCACCTGTTACACGGCCAACCAAACCATCTTTTTGTAATTGGCTGCCACGGTAAAGGTTACCACCGCCGACAACGATACCCACTTGAACACCTAAACCAACAAGGTGCGCAATTGCGAGTGACATTTGATCGAGCACTTGTGCATCGATACCCATCTCTTTATTGCCCGCTAAAGCTTCACCTGAAAGCTTAAGCAGGATGCGACCAAAACGTGGTTTTTTAGAATCAAGCATCATCAACTCCGAATTATTTAATTTCAATTATTTTTAATGAATCGTTTAAGCAGACTTAACCGAGATCAGTTTTGCAAATAAGTCATATTCATCTGCATCTGTAATTTCTACTTCAAGTAAATCACCTGCTTTAATCACTGACTTATCGATATCCTCAACAAAAACATTACCATCAATTTCAGGTGCATCTGCATAAGAACGCGCAACAGCAACTGGGAACTCTTCTTCAAGATCATCCACAAGTACTGTCATTTTCTGACCAATACGGCTTTGCAATTTTGCAGCAGAGATTTCTTGCTGAACTTGCATGAAACGCTCATAACGCTCTTGCTTGATTTCTTCAGGCACATGATCTGGCAAATCATTTGCAGTCGCGCCTTCAACTGGTGAGTAAGTAAAACAACCCACACGATCAAGCTGCGCTTCTTTTAACCAATCAAGCAACATTTGGAAGTCTTCTTCAGTTTCACCCGGGAAGCCCACAACAAATGTAGAACGAATCACAAGATCAGGACATTTCTCACGCCAAACTTTTAAACGCTCCAGTGTATTTTCACTGTGCGCAGGGCGTTTCATGAGTTTTAAAATCTTAGGACTTGCATGTTGGAATGGAATATCCAAATACGGCAGGATTTTGCCTTGTGCCATTAAGTCAATCACAGCATCCACATGTGGATATGGATATATATAGTGCAGACGCACCCAGATACCCAATTGACCCAATGCTTCACACATGTCATAGAATTTAGTTTTAACTGGCTGACCGTTCCAGAAGTCCAATTTGTATTTGGTGTCTACGCCATAAGCCGATGTATCTTGAGAAATCACAAGGACTTCTTTTACACCTGCTTTTTTCAGTGCTTGAGCTTCAGTCAATACTGAACCAACTGGACGAGAAACCAAATCACCACGCATGCTTGGGATGATGCAGAATGTGCAACGGTGGTTACAACCTTCTGAAATCTTCAAATAAGCATAATGTTTTGGTGTTAATCGAATACCTTGTTCAGGTACTAGATCAATAAACGGATTGTGTTTTGGTGGCTCAGGCACGTATTCGTGCACAGCTTCCATCACTTCTTGATATGCCGCAGCACCTGTCACTTTTAAGACATTTGGGTGCATTTGGCGAATTTTATCTTCGTCTTTACCTAAACAACCAGTCACAATTACGCGACCGTTTGAACTCATCGCTTCGCCAATGGCATCTAGCGACTCTTGTACTGCAGATTCAATAAAACCACAGGTATTTACAACTACTAAATCTGCACCATCATAATCTGATGCTACATCATAACCTTCAGTCTTTAACTGAGTTAAAATTCGTTCGGAATCTACCAATGCCTTAGGACAACCTAAAGAAACAAAACCGACTTTGGGGGATTTCATGAATCTGCGCTCCACTATAATCCGCGTATTGTATGTCTTTTCAAAACATAAAAACAGGTGAAAAGGCCACTCTTTATATCACGCACCAAAATAATGCTATAAATTCATCCATATAATTTCATTTGCACCATTTTAATGCATTTTTGATTTACAGCCTGTTTTTAATCGGCTATACACTTTATTTAAAGTCTTAAATAAGCGCATTTATTCAAATAAGCATCAAAACTTAGCGTATTTCTGAAATAGTTGGCTTATATCTTGCATAAATTGCATCAATTCGAACCTTATTAGATTGAACGATTTGCTTTATGAAGATGCCATTGCGCCATTTTAAGACAGGAACCTCTCGCTAATGGATCAGACTATGACGATTGATTACCGGCTTTTAGTGGATAATTTAACCACTGCCATTTTATTGGTCGATAGCAACCTGAATATTTTTTATTTAAATTCATCATGTGAAGCGCTTTTTGACATCAGCTTACTTCGTGCATCAGGTCAGCCTGTATTAAATTTACTCCATATGCCCGATGATGAATTCAATACGCATGATGCATTAATGAATACATTAACTTCTGGCCAGCACTATACGCGCCGAGAAGCAACGATTAATGTCAACTTTAAAGACATTCATGTTGATTACACCGTGTCACAGCTCAACTCTGGCAAACCCTACCACCCGTTGCTATTGATTGAATTGAATCAAATCGACCGGATGTTGAAAATCTCTAAAGAAGAAAACCTGATTCAACAGCATCAAGTCGCACGACAACTGATTCGTGGTGTTGCCCATGAAATTAAAAATCCACTCGGTGGTATCCGTGGGGCGACACAACTTTTAGCGCGTAGCTTAAATGATCCGAAGTACAGCGAATTCACCGACATTATTATTAGTGAAGTAGACCGATTACGTAATCTTGCTGACACTATGCTTGGTTCAAGACAATTACCAAGTTACGAACCAGTCAATGTCCATGAACCCCTTGAACGTGTTCGTTCACTGATCGTCAACCAAACCAAAAAGAAAATTAAGATCACTCGTGATTACGACCTTTCTTTACCGGATGTTCTGGCAGATCGTGATCAATTAATTCAGGTCATGCTGAATATCAGTGTTAATGCTGTTCAGGCGATGACTGAAAATAAAGAGTTCTTTGTTGAGCATCAACCAGAACTCACCTTGCGCACACGTATTCAACGGCTAGTCACCATCAACGGTGTATTAAAACGTTCTGCGGTACGCATTGACATCGAGGACAATGGACCAGGTGTCCCACAAGAAATATTAGAATCCGTATTTTACCCTTTAGTGACAGGACGAGCGAAAGGCACAGGTCTCGGCCTTAGCATTGCACAAAATATTATGCATCAACATAACGGAATGATTGAATGCCAATCAGTTCCTGGAAAAACAGTATTTAGCCTATATTTACCTTGGGAGTCAGATCATGTCGCGTAATAAGATTTGGGTCATCGATGATGATCGCGCCATGCGTTGGGTGCTGGAAAAAACATTCAAAGAAGAAGGTTTTGATGTTACCAGTTTTGAAGAAGCACAATCCGCTTTAGATCAGTTAAGTGTCGATGCGCCAGATGTTATTTTGACAGACATCCGTATGCCGGGTATTGATGGACTGACCTTTTTAGGTAAAGTCAAAGGCAACTACCCTGACTTACCTGTAATTATCATGACCGCACATTCAGATTTAGAATCTGCTGTGTCGAGCTATCAAACGGGTGCTTTTGAATATCTACCAAAACCTTTTGATATTGATGAAGCTTTAGCACTTGTTAACCGTGCAATTTTACATATTGCCAAATTACAACAACAAGAATCTGCAAAAACCGTTCAACCGATTCAATCTACAGAGATTATTGGTGAATCACCTGCTATGCAGGAAGTCTTCCGTGCCATTGGCCGTCTTTCTCAATCACACATTACCGTATTAATTAATGGTGAATCAGGCACGGGTAAAGAATTGGTTGCGCATGCGTTGCACAAACACTCACCACGTGGCAATAAGCCATTTATTGCCCTCAACATGGCAGCAATTCCAAAAGATTTGATCGAAACTGAATTATTTGGTCATGAAAAAGGAGCGTTCACCGGTGCCAACACACAGCGTCAAGGGCGTTTCGAACAAGCCAATGGCGGGACTCTTTTCCTTGATGAAATTGGCGACATGCCATTTGAAACTCAAACACGTTTACTGCGTGTTTTAGCGGATGGCGAATTCTACCGTGTCGGTGGTCACATCCCAGTCAAAGTGGATGTCCGTATCGTTGCGGCAACACACCAAGACTTAGAAAAGTTAGTACATGAAGGTCGCTTCCGTGAAGACTTGTACCACCGTCTAAACGTCATTCGTATTCATATTCCAAAACTTGCACATCGTAGTGAAGATATTCCGATGCTTGCACAGCACTTCCTAGCAAGTGCAGGCAAAGAACTTGGGGTAAGCCCGAAAATTCTGCGTCCTGAAACGCAAGAATACATGCAAAAACTGCCGTGGCAAGGTAATGTGCGTCAGCTCGAAAATACCTGTCGCTGGCTAACAGTCATGATCACAGGCCGTGAAGTGTATCCAGAAGATTTACCTTCTGAATTAAAACAGATTCCAATTCAAGGCACAGATGGCAATCCTGCTACTCAAGGGATTGATCGTATCGGGGTGCATCATTGGGATGAATTACTTGGTCAATGGGCTGTGCAAAAACTTAAAAATGGTGAGATGAAAATTCTCGACATTGCCACACCAATGTTTGAACGCACCCTCATCAATGCAGCACTACAGCAAACACGTGGGCGTAAGCGCCATGCAGCAGAACTTTTAGGTTGGGGTCGTAATACCTTAACCCGTAAACTTAAAGAACTCGGTATGGACAGTGCCGAAGATGATGTCGAAGAAGAATTAGAAAGTTAATTTTCTAATTTACATTAAAAAAGCCACTCACTTGACTGGCTTTTTTATTTTGAGATTTTTTAGCAATATTTTATGCCGTAAAGCCGACATAACGTGAATAACCTTCCACCCCTAAATCAGACTTATAAATCAGAAACTCAGGGAAGCTCGAGGCGGTAATTTCAGTAAACATATGATATTGATCATCATTGGCATGCAAGTCATCGACTGTATGCTGCATGGTTTGCTCAAATTCATCGGTAATAAACTCAAAACCAATATCCATTGCAATAAACAACACATGCTCACATGGCTGTACATACTGCTCTTCTGACCAATCAATCACTTGCTGCTGACAATGTGGACACTGAATGTTATCTGAAGGAGAAATATCAAGTTCGATCAATTGATAAGACATAGAAGTAAATTTATTCATGAATATTAGATTTATTCTAACAAAACTTAGTTTCAGCTAAAGATATTTATTCAATAAAAAAGGAGCCGTAGCTCCTTTAAATATGACTGATTTCGATTATTTCTTGAGGGATGACTTATAGGCTGACAATGCAGCCACCGCGATAGCCGACAAAGCAATACCCGGCGCACTTGCAATTAAAATACCTGTCGTTCCTAGACCTAGCGCCAAAATCTTGCCTGTAAGTAATGGACCTGTCATTGCACCCAAACGCCCCCATGAAATTGCACTTCCCACACCTGTCACTTTCCCCGCTGGTGTGTAGAAAATTGGAGAGATCCCATACAAAATCGATTGACCACCTGTAGAGAAAATTCCGCCCATGATGCCTGCTGCGATGAGTACAGGAATGGAATTTGTTGTAAACAACACAAATAATGCTACAAACAAACCTGAATAGATAATCACTGCCATTTGCCATAATTTTAGCCGATCAAGCAAGTAGCCTAAACCCAGCGTACCAATCACTGCGCCCACTTGGAACATCAACATGATCATGAAAGCTTGTTGCTTTTCCAGTCCTTGTTCCATAAGCAAGTTAGGCAACCAACTGATCAGAATATAGTTCACCATTAAGGTAAAGAAGAAACTCAGCCAAAGCGGCAATGTATACTTATAACGCTGTTCAGCAAAAAGGATTTGCCCCATCGGTGGAACCGTTTCCTTGGTTTCTGCCTGAACTTTTTCTGTACGCTTATCTTTTAAGATAATCGCCATGAATGGAATCAAGATTAAAGGCGTTAAACCACCAATTAAAAATAGTGTATGCCAAGAGATATCTTTAAAGATAATACCCAAGCCAGCAACAAAGATTGCACCTACAGGTAAGCCACAGTACATCAAACTATTTAAGCGCCCACGGTTAGCATCCGTCGCTTCATCACCCACCACCGAGATCATCGTTGGCATCGCAGCACCCAAACCTAAACCTGTAAAGAATCTTGCGATATATAAAATTTCAATGCTTGGTGCAACTGCCGTTATTGACATAAATACACCGAAGATAAAAATCGACAGCATCAGGACTTTCTTCTGTCCCAAATAGTCAGCGACACGCCCCCCAAAGAACGCGCCAAATAACATACCAAACACACCTAAGCTAAATACATAGCCCATTTGCACTTGATCTAAGGAAAATGTCGCTGCGATTCCTTTTGCTGCGATACCGGGCGCTTGCAGGTCAAAACCTTCAAAAAATGCTACCCAGAAACACAAAAATACCGTTAGAAATTTTTGCATTTTTCCCGATTGTTGATTTGCCATAATCGAACTCCATTCATGTAGCGTAAACCCACTTGTACGCCATGCCCTGAAGTTTCGGCTTTATTGGGTAGAATAAATACCACTACAAAGGTCGGAATTCACACGACCAAAAGCCCACCATTAAGACCTAAAACTTTGTATATCAATAGTTTTTAGATCTTATTTTTTGTATTTATAATTCATTATCAATCACTTAATTTTATGAAAGATTTTAATAATCAAACCATAGCTAAAACTAATGATGATCAAAATATTCATTTAATCCGATCAAATACCTACAGCCAATAATTTATTGGCAATAAAAAAACCCGCAACTGAGCGGGTTTTTTATTTAACTCAAAATCTTATGCAGATTTTTTCGCTTGGTTATTCTTACGAATCGTAATCATCACCAATTGAACAGCTGCAGGTGTTACACCTGGAATACGACTTGCTTGTGCCAATGTTTCAGGCAATACATTCTTCAGCTTCATGGTAATTTCACGTGAAAGACCAGAAACGACATCGTAATCAAAATCAGCTGGAATACGTGTATCTTCCAAACGCTTCATTTGCGCAACGTCTTCTTGCTGACGGTTAATATAACCCGCATATTTCACTGCAATTTCAATTTGCTCTCCAACAAATGCTGAAACTTCAGAACCCGTCAATTCAGCAATTTGCGCAAAGTTGATATTTGGACGTTTGAGCAAATCAATTGCATTGGTTTCTTTTGACAGGTCATCGCCAGTCATTTCAACGAATTTTTTGCCTAGTGGATTGTTTGGCGCTGCCCAAAGGTGTTGTAAACGACCTTTCTCCGTTTCTACAGCTTCCATTTTTTGGCAGAACGAATCCCAACGCGCATCACCTACCAGACCCATTTCACGGCCAATTGCTGTTAAACGCTGATCCGCATTGTCTTCACGAAGCATCAAACGGTATTCCGCACGCGAAGTGAACATACGGTACGGTTCTTTAGTACCGAGAGTAATCAAGTCATCAACCAACACGCCCATGTACGCTTCATCACGTTTTGGTGTCCATTGCTCTTGATCCCATGCACGACGTGCTGCGTTTAAGCCTGCAAGCAAACCTTGCGCACCTGCTTCTTCATAACCTGTTGTACCGTTAATTTGACCTGCAAAATACAGGTTATTAATCGATTTGGTTTCTAAAGAGAATTTCAATGATTGTGGGTTGAAATAATCGTACTCAATTGCATAACCCGGACGCAATATGTGCGCATTTTCCATACCACGAATCGAACGAACCAATTCAAACTGAACGTCGAATGGTAAAGAAGTCGAAATACCGTTTGGATAAAGCTCATGTGTGTCCAGACCTTCAGGTTCCAAGAACACTTGATGCGAATCTTTATCGGCAAATTTATGAATTTTATCTTCAATCGATGGGCAGTAACGTGGACCCACACCTTCAATCACACCGGTATACATTGGTGAACGGTCTAAGCCGCCACGAATGATATCGTGAGTTTTTTCATTGGTATGTGTGATATAGCAATTGATTTGCTCAGGATGCATCGACGCATCACCCATGAACGACATAGTTGGAGATGGGAAATCACCTGGCTGTGGCGTCATCACAGAGAAATCAACTGATCGTGCATCGATACGTGGTGGTGTACCAGTTTTTAAACGACCTACAGGTAAGTTCAATTCACGAAGGCGCGCAGCCAATGAAATTGAAGGAGGATCGCCCGCACGACCGCCTGAAGCATTATTTAGACCTACGTGGATCACGCCACCCAAGAATGTACCTGTAGTCAATACAACAGTTTTCGCATCAAAGCGAATACCCATTTGGGTGACTACACCTTTAACGGTATCGCCTTCAACAATAAGGTCATCAGCTGCTTGTTGGAAAATATCCAAGTTAGCTTGATTTTCGAGGGTTTCACGAATCGCAGCTTTATAACGAATACGGTCAGCCTGTGCGCGAGTCGCACGAACAGCCGCACCTTTACGTGAGTTTAAAATACGGAATTGAATACCACCTTTGTCGGCAGCCAATGCCATAGCACCGCCAAGCGCATCAATTTCACGTACTAAATGTGATTTACCAATACCACCAATGGCTGGGTTACAGCTCATCTGCCCTAAAGTCTCAATATTATGAGTTAAGAGTAAAGTCTGTCGACCCATACGTGCCGCAGCAAGAGCTGCCTCAGTACCCGCGTGACCGCCGCCGATAACAATGACATCGTAAACTTTAGGATAATGCATAGTGGTAAGGAGATTAAAAAAGAATGACGGAAGATTATAGCAAAAATTCACCGATAAGTTGACTGATTAACTCGATTTTATTGTTATTGACTACCGTTTTATGCCTATATATTTCTTTATGAACATACATACTTTGCAAATTCCACATAAAAATATACATTTCTCAAGCAAATGTTACTCGAAGATAGTTGTTTTATTCTGATGATTTTTTATTCTGTTATAGATCCCATGAGAATCATAAGGACTATAAGCATGAATAAGAATATTTTGCTATCCACGGTTTTATGCGGTTTATGTTTATCACCACTTGCTGCCTCAGCCAATGATAAAGTTGAGAAAGTGTATGATGCACAGCGATATCAACAAGTCTGTAAAGGTAAAAGCCAAGGCGCTCAAGTTTCATTTGCCTATCGCGGTATTATCTGGAATGGTACTTGCGAACCACAATTTTTTAGTTCTTCCAAAAATGCAAATCTGCATGGCGAAGAAGCCGAATTATTAAGCACATGTAGTGCAGATGCAAAAGCCACTACTGCAACGATTAATGGACAAGAAATTAAAGGAAAATGTGCTTTAGGGTTCACTCCTCCTCGTCCTAAATAAACAGTTGTCGATAAAAATATCGACCAATTAACAGATCAAAAATAAAGCGGGTAAAACATCAGTTTTTACTCGCTTTTATTTATTGCTTATTTATCAAACTGAGATAAACTCAAAAACACTATAAGGATAAAAATATCAGGAAATTCCATGGATTCGGGATTATTTGCATTTTTTCTACCCATTGCTTTAGCCATTATGATGATGGGTTTGGGACTTGAACTTTCAGTCAAAGACTTTTTACGCGTTGGACGCTATCCAAAAGTTATTTTCATCGCTTTATTTACTCAGCTTATTCTACTGACCAGCATTGCGTTTTTCCTGTGTAAGTTGCTTGAGTTACCCCCTTTACTCGCGGTCGGGCTCATGTTGCTTGCGGCTTCACCCGGTGGCCCCACAGCAAACCTTTATAGCTACCTATATAAAGGTGATGTTGCATTAAATATTAGCTTAACGGCCATTAACTCAGTTGTTTCGTGCTTTACATTGCCTTTTATTGTCAACCTTTCCATTTTGCATTTTGTTGGTGAAAGTACCAGTATTGGCATGCCTATCGATAAGATCACCCATGTATTTCTGATTATTTTGATACCGGTATGTTTCGGTATGTTTATTCGTAACTCCTTTCCGACCATTGCATATCACATCAACAAACCGATGCGAATGTTATCTATTTTTTTATTAATTCTTATCTTTACACTCGCAGTTTTGCGCGAACAATCCAACATTATTACGTATTTTGCCAGCGTCGGCATTGCAACCTGTTTACTCTGTTTCAGTGGACTATTTTTGGGTTACTTAATTCCATTCCTCTCGGGTGTGCCTGAAAAACAGGCTCGTGCGTGTACCTTTGAGATTGGTATTCATAACACCAGTATCGCCCTAACCATCGCACTGAGTGTGCTTGAAAACACCACAGTGGCGATACCTGCCGGTGTTTATTCTATTTTTATGTATTTATTGGCGACCTTATTTGGTTTTATTTTGACGCGCCGTGGCAGTCACTTGATTCAACAAGTGAAAACCTAAACTATTTTTTCTAACGCAATCACCATAAGGACTTTGGTGAAAAACCATTAAATATGCTCAAGGAGAATAAATACGATGGATTTTGGAATTATTACGGTTCTTTTGCCATTAGCACTGGCCTTTATTATGATCGGGCTTGGGCTAGAACTTACCCCCAAAGATTTCGCACGTGTCACCAAACATCCTAAAGCCGTGTTGATCGCATTATTTTGCCAACTCGTGTTGCTTGTCGGTATCGCCTTTCTACTATGTAAACTGTTAGCATTACCACCACTGCTTGCTGTCGGCTTGATGCTACTCGCAGCCTCACCTGGTGGTAGCACAGCTAACTTATTTAGCTATCTATTTAAAGGTGACTTGGCTTTAAATATTACCCTGACCGCCATCAACTCTGTCATTGCAGCATTAACCCTTCCATTGATCGTGAATTTTTCGATCATGCACTTCATGCAAGAAGGGCAACAAATCAGTCTGCAGTTTGGAAAAATCCTCCAAGTTTTCGGCATCATTATCATCCCCGTCTGTATAGGCATGCTGCTTCGTCACTATGCACCTAAACTGACTGAGAAACTGCATAAACCACTCCGCATCTTTGCTGTGGTCTTTCTCATCTTAATTATTATCGGTGCTATTTACTCTGAACGACATAATATTGCGGCTTATCTAACCCAAGTTGGCTTAGCTACGGTTCTATTCTGTATTTTCAGCTTATGTATCGGTTATTTTGTTCCAAGACTGTTCGGCATCAATAGTGCTCAGGCACGTGCTTGTGCATTTGAAATCGGGATTCATAACAGCACGTTGGCCATGACCATCGCCTTAACAGTGATGGCCAGTTCTGCAGTTGCAATGCCTGCGGCAGTATATTCAATCTTTATGTACATCTTTGCCGCTGTATTTGGTTTCCTAATTACGCGTTTTGCACCAATCTCGACAACTACAACCGAAACAATTAAAAGTTAAGTCATTGAAAAATTAAAAGGATGCTACGTGCATCCTTTTATTTTTTGTCAATTTTGATAATCGCTAGCTGCAAGTTGCCGAGTTCCGTTACAATAGCTTTTTATAAAACTCATTTAGGTTATGTCCGTGAAGTGGTTACAAATTCATATTACTGTTGAAAAAGCTCAAGTTGATTACACTGAAACGCTGCTCAGTTCTTTAGGTGCAGTCAGTGTCACGCTAGATGATGCAGAAAATCAGGATTTACTTGAACCACTTCCAGGTGAAACACCACTTTGGAATAAAGTGATCGTTACTGGTATCTATGCACAAGAAGATGATGAAGAAATTGATGTTGCTGCATTAAAAACATTTATTAAAGCTCAACTTCCTGAAGCACTAATGCGTAGCGAATTCATTGAAGACCAAGAATGGGAACGCACATGGATGGATGCTTACGAGCCTATTAAAATTGGTGAAAAATACTGGATCGTACCAGAATGGATGGAAGCACCAGAAGCAGACGCCGTAAACATCAAACTAGACCCAGGTCTGGCATTTGGTACTGGTAACCATGCATCAACATTCTTATGCCTACAATGGTTAGGTAAAGTTGATCTTAAGGATAAAATCGTAATCGACTACGGTTGTGGTTCTGGTATTTTAGGTGTTGCCGCTTTACTTTTGGGTGCCAAAAAAGTTTATGCCACTGATATTGACCCACAAGCCGTTTTAGCAACACAACAAAATGCAGAATTGAATGGTGTACTGGAAAATCTGTATGTAGGCCTACCTGAAGAGTTCAACCAAGAGCTCGCTGGACAAAAAGCCGATGTGTTTGTTGCTAATATTCTTGCAGGCCCTCTAATGGCCTTGGCTGCAGAATTCTCAACTTTAATTAAATCTGAGGGCGAGTTCGCACTTGCAGGTGTAATTGAAGAGCAAGTTTCTGATGTTTCTAGTGTTTATTCTGAATTTTTTGATATATTAGACGTAGAAAAACGTGACGAAACATGGTGCCGAATTTCGGGTAAACGCCAACAGTATTAAAATTTAAAATGTGTACTTATGAGCGACAAATTAACTAACTGCCCAACTTGTTTTACAACATATAAAGTAACTGTTCCGCAGCTTACTGTCGCTCAGGGCATGGTTTGTTGCCCAAAGTGCTCTACATCTTTTAATTCACTGTCTCATTTGGTGGTAGATAAAGCGTTGTCTTTTTCTACCCCTGAGCAAGAAAATGCACCTCAAAAAAACTCCAATACTATTATTAATGTCAGCGAATTTAATAATACGCTTACACCAGTGACTGTTGAAGAAACACCAACCCACCATTTATTAAAACTATTTGATCAAAAAGTCGAAAACTCTAATATCGATCTAAAAACTTATTTAAATAACTTAAATTATTTCAGCACCGAACCGATCGGCAACCTTCCTGCTGTAAATTGGGCAGAACAGGCTGAAAAGGATAAAAAACGTACCCCACTGAACTATTTTATGTGGTTCTGTATTAATGCCTTCTTATTTGGTGCACTTATATTCCAGTTTTTCTGGTTCAATCCTCAATATTTAAAAAACAGCCCAGTAATGGGTGCTGCATTCACAGCAGTGTGTGATGTCTTTAATTGTTCACGTCTCGAAGAACACTACAGTTTAATTAGTACCAAAAAAGTCAAAATTCGTAGCATTGGAAATAATGAAACACGTTTTACTGGTGAAATGATCAATTTTCATGACCGTAGCCTTGCCTTACCCAATATGAAAATTTCACTAAAAGAAAATGGTACTGAAATAGCAAACTATACGCTTTTACCTGAAGAGTATTTGGACGAAAGTCTGCATGGCATCCAACGGATCCCAAAAAGTAGTCCTTTTAAATTCCAATTTAGCCTACCAATTGCACGCAAAAGCTTCGATAATTATTCAATTGAGTTGATTCGCCCCTAATATTGAAAAAAACTATTAAAAAAGTAAAAAAAACATAAAAAAAATGCAGTTTTCTTGCTCACTTTTTCCTAGACAATGGTATGATACGCGCCACGAAAGCTTTGTGCTGCAAACTCCTCGCTAATTTTTCACAACAAATACAATCCCAACCGTGCGCTTTAATATTTATTGCGTATTGAGTAGATTTTTTGTTTGTTTTTTAGGCTGTAACAATTATTAATCTATTGTTACGCTTATTTTTCGAACAATTTTGCGAGTTGTGTCAAGCTACAAGTAATGTACAAGTTTTAGAACTCCGCATTAGGAACTAAAACGGAGTTCATTCAAGTTTATAGACCACTTTTAACAAATCACTTTACCCAAGTGATATTTGATTTTTCGGATTAATTCGCATGAATAGCAAATCTCCTATTTTTACTGCACAATCTGATGTCGCTCTTCGTATTCACGTAGATCGCGCAGTTCGCCATTACTTTGCACAATTGCAAGGCGAGCAACCATCTCAGGTATACGATATGGTGCTGGCGGAAATGGAGAAGCCTCTTCTATCTGTAGTTCTTGAATATACACGTGGTAATCAAACCCGTGCTGCTGAGATTCTCGGCTTAAACCGTGGTACTTTACGTAAAAAGTTGAAAGCTCACGGTTTAATGAGTGAATAAATGATAAAATGCTTGCGGCTTCCGCAGGCATTTTTTTTAACCTGCATTTTGCTAATTTTGTTTTAATCTGTTCCTTGAAAACTGTGACGAAGATCATGACTATTAAACGCGCTTTAATCTCTGTGTCTGACAAGACTGGAATTGTTGAATTTGCACAAGAACTTGCTGCTCTAGGGGTAGAAATTTTATCTACTGGCGGAACATACAAATTGTTGAAAGACAATAATGTTGCCGTAGTTGAAGTTTCAGAGCACACAGGTTTCCCAGAGATGATGGACGGCCGTGTAAAAACGCTACATCCGAAAATTCATGGTGGTATCTTAGCTCGTCGCGGTCTAGACGAAGCTGTGATGGCTGAACACAACATCGATGCAATCGATCTTGTAGTTGTTAACCTTTATCCGTTTGCTGCAACTGTTGCAAAACCAAACTGTTCACTTGCTGATGCGATTGAAAACATCGATATCGGTGGTCCGACTATGGTTCGTGCTGCTGCGAAAAACCATGCTTCTGTTGGTATCGTGGTAAATGCTGCTGACTATGCAACTGTCGTTGCTGAGCTTAAAGCTGAAGGTTCACTTTCACATGCAACTCGTTTTGACCTTGCGGTTAAAGCATTTGAACATACTGCTCAATACGACGGTATGATCGCTTCTTACTTAGGCGCTCGCGTAGGTAAGGAAGAAGGTCAAGCTGACAAATTTTCACGTACATTCAATACGCAATTAAATAAAGTCCAAGATCTTCGTTATGGTGAAAACCCGCATCAATCTGCTGCATTCTATGTAGAAGACACAGCAACTGAGGCCTCTGTTTCTACTGCGAAACAGCTTCAAGGTAAAGAACTCTCTTATAACAACATCGCAGACACTGACGCAGCACTTGAATGTGTTAAATCATTCGCTAAACCTGCTTGTGTAATCGTTAAACACGCAAACCCATGTGGCGTAGCAGTATCTTTAGACGGCATCCAAGCTGCTTATGACCTTGCATACGCAACAGATCCTGAATCTGCATTCGGTGGCATCATTGCATTTAACCGCGAATTAGACGTTGCTACTGCGCAAGCCATTGTAGACCGTCAGTTCGTTGAAGTGATCATTGCTCCTAGCGTTGCCGAAGGCGTGCTTGAAGTAACTGGCGCGAAGAAAAACGTACGTGTACTCGTATGCGGTGAGCTTCCTGCAATTACAGAACGTAAAGCGCAACTTGACTACAAACGTGTAAACGGTGGCTTACTGGTTCAAGATCAAGACTTAGGCATGATCACGAAAGATGACCTTAAAGTTGTGACTAAACGTGCGCCAACTGAAGCAGAAATTGATGACTTAATCTTTGCTTGGAAAGTTGCGAAATACGTTAAGTCTAACGCTATTGTTTATGCAAAAGGTCGTCAAACCATTGGTGTTGGCGCAGGTCAAATGAGCCGCGTTAACTCTGCTCGTATTGCTGCAATTAAAGCTGAACATGCTGGTTTAGTGGTTGAAGGTGCGGTAATGGCATCTGACGCATTCTTCCCATTCCGTGATGGCATTGATAACGCTGCAAAAGCGGGCATCAAATGCATTATCCAACCGGGTGGTTCTATGCGTGATGACGAAACAATTGCTGCAGCTGATGAAGCTGGTATTGCAATGGTCTTCACTGGCATGCGTCACTTCCGCCACTAAGCACAGTGCTTAGAATGTAATGACAAAGTCATACATGTGGTTTAAAACAGATTTCTAATCTTGCATAAAGTCCTCTCCTATTTTTAGGCTGAGGACTTTATGTCATTTTCGATTCATGGAGTATGAACCGATGAATATTTTAGTTTTGGGTAATGGCGGTCGTGAACATGCATTAGCATGGAAAATCGCACAAGATGACAAAGTCGCAAAAGTATTTGTAGCACCGGGTAATGCGGGTTCTGCAACTGAAAATAAATGCGAAAATGTTGCACTTAACATTTTAGACAATGCTGCAATTATCGACTTTGCAAAAAACAATGCCGTTGATTTAATCGTGGTTGGCCCTGAAGCACCACTTGTAAATGGTGTGGTGGATGCTTGCCGTGAAGCAGGTGTAAAAATTTGGGGTCCAACTCAATTTGCAGCGCAGCTTGAAGGCTCTAAAGCATTTGCCAAACACTTCTTAAAACGCCACAACATTCCAACTGCTTTCTATGATGTATTCACAGAAGTAGATGCGGCTAAAGCATTTGTAGAAAAAAATGGTGCGCCGATTGTAATCAAGGCTGACGGTCTTGCAGCAGGTAAAGGCGTAATCGTTGCGATGACCAATCAAGAAGCATTTGATGCGATTGATGACATGCTGGCTGGCAACAAATTTGGTGATGCTGGCTCACGTGTAGTGATCGAAGAATTCCTTGCGGGTGAAGAAGCGTCTTTCATTTGTATGATTGATGGCGACAACATTTTGCCAATGGCAACGTCTCAAGATCACAAACGTATCTTTGAAGGTGACCAAGGTCCAAACACTGGCGGTATGGGTGCTTACTCTCCTGCGCCTGTTGTGACTGCTGACGTATTTGAAAAAACCATGAATGAAGTGATGCGTCCTACCGTTGAAGGTATGAAAAAAGACGGTCATGTTTATACAGGTTTCTTATACGCAGGCTTAATGATTGACGAACAAGGTCAACCAAAAGTGATCGAGTTCAACTGTCGTTTTGGCGACCCTGAAACTCAACCAATTATGATGCGTTTAAAATCATCTTTAGTTGATTTGGTTGAAGCTGGTATCGCTGGTAACTTACCTGCGGAAGCTGAATGGGATGAGCGCAAGACTGTAGGTATCGTACTTGCATCTAAAGGCTACCCAGAAACTTCTAGCAATGGTGATGTGATTTCTGGTTTAGACACAGAAATGGCTGATGCAAAAGTATTCCATGCAGGTACAAAAGCGCTTGAGAATGGTGACATTGTGACTGCTGGTGGTCGTGTACTTTGTGTGACTGCTCTAGGCAACACGATTGGTGAAGCACAAGCCAAAGCGCTTGAACTATGCGAAAAAGTGACTTTTGATGGTGTTCAATACCGTAAAGATATTGGTTACCGCGCAATTGCTCGTGAAAATGCTTAATCATTCATCGAATTAAATAAAAACCCTGATTCGTTCGGGGTTTTTTTAGAACTATATGTATTTGGTAATCCTAAATAAAAAAATTAAATATTATAAACTACTTTATTCGTTACTTATCTAACACTAAGTATTGCTTATGCTTTTTTGAGATAAACATAAATATTTATTCAAAAATATCTGCCTTACTTAATCAATGGAACTATTTCTACATATGGTTTTAAAGGTCTCTCCATTATTTTTGGCATATTTTTTCTGATATTGCTGAAAACCCAGAACATCGAGCAAAGCGAGATCTACATGATTTGCATCATGCTGAACAAATTAAACGAATTTGGAAAGAAAGTTCAGGTCGATATGGTGTACGTAAAGTTTGGCAACAAC